>JBEPVG010000084.1:0-7236 GCA_041691175.1 Chitinophagaceae bacterium | reverse complement strand
CTTCATAATACTGCTATGAAAGAAGAAATTCTACATTACATCTGGAAGTTTCAATATTACAACAGCAACGAATTGCGATGCACTAATGGCGATCCTATTTTGGTAATTCATCCCGGAATTCACAATTCAAATCAAGGTCCGGATTTTACAGAAGCAAAAATAAAAATCAACGATACTTTGTGGGCAGGAAATGTAGAATTACACATCAATTCTTCACATTGGAATTTGCACAATCACTCAGCAGATAATAATTACAACAATATTATTCTTCACATTGTTTGGAACCATGATGAAGAAATAAAGGATGCAAATGGAACTAATTTGCCAACGCTGGAAATGCAAAGCCGGGTTTCAAATTTATTGCTCGAAAAGTATAGACAATTAATGGAAACTGCTCAATTTATTCCTTGTGAAAATCTGACGCACCAATTAAACGATCTTTCGTTAACCAGTTGGAAACAGAGGCTTGTAGCAGAAAGATTATTATTAAAATCTGAAAATATATTTCAAATTTTAAAACAAACAAATGATAATTGGGAAGAAACTTTTTGGTGGTTGATCGCAGCTAATTTTGGGTTGAAAGTAAACAGCGAAATGTTTAACAAAATTGCCCAAGCATTACCACAACATCTTTTGGCAAAACATAAAAACAATATTATTCAAATCGAAGCGATGTTGTTCGGACAGGCAGGCCTATTAGAAAAAATTTTTGATGAGAAATATCCAAACCTGTTGCAAAAGGAATATCGTTTTTATCAAAAAAAATACAAACTAAAACCGGTTGATGGAGAATTATTTTTCTTAAGAATGCGTCCTGCAAATTTTCCAACTATCCGACTCGCCCAACTCGCAATGCTGATTCATAATAGCGAACATTTATTTTCAAAAATAAAAGAAACCGGGTCGGTGGCTGAAGTAAAAAAAATGTTTGACCTGGAAGCAAATGATTACTGGAATTATCATTATATTTTTGATGAGGAAACTGAACATAAAATAAAACGATTAGGCAAACAAATGATTGATAACATTGTCATCAATACAATTGTTCCAATTTTATTTTCTTATGGCCTTCATCATCAGGAAGAATTTTATAAAGAGAAAGCGATCAAATGGCTTGAGGAAGTTTCACCCGAAAAAAATTCCATTACTAAAGGATTTGAAAGATTACATTATTCAAATAAAAACGCGTTTGATTCACAAGCTTTCATTCAATTAAAAAATGAAAATTGCAATCACAAACTTTGCCTGCAATGCTCGATTGGAAATTCTTTTTTGAAAAATATATGAAAAATGTGAAAAAGTGAAAATGTAAAAATTGAGGCTGTGATGAATTTTCACATTTGCTAATTTACCAATTTTCACATTTTGGCTAAACAGCCCATTGATAATTCAACTCCAATATAATATCCGGATGAACACTTTTTGCAACAGGACAATTAGTGCCGGTTCTTTCTATAATAATTCTTTCTTTTTCTTCCACATTTCCAGGTAAAAAAACCGTTATTTCAATTTTCGCGACGCGACGAGGATCGCTGGCCATGTGTTTGGTTACTTCTGCTTTTGAGTTAGTAAGATCCACATTCATATCTACTGCTCTTATTCCCATTGTCGTCAACATGCATGTTGCGAGTGACACGCATAACAAATCAGTGGGAGAAAATCTTTCACCTTTGCCGTGATTATCTGTCGGAGCGTCGGTTTCAATAAATGATTTGCTCTGCAAGTGTTCTGCCTCGCAGCGCAAATCCCCTTTATAAATTATTGATGCAGTCATTGTCTTATTTTTGTATAAATTTACAGCACTAATATAACAACGACAAATGCGAAAAATATCTTTCATTCTTATCCTGATTTCTTTCACACTTAATTCGTCTGCACAAGACTCCCGAAAGCAGCGCCAGAAGGAGAAAAGGGAGCATGTAAACAGTATCATAAAACAACAGGAAGAAGGAGTAATTACTTATAAAAAAAGCTTTCTCTTTGGCGCAAAAATGATCACCGATGGATATGGTGTTTTCTTTGAATTGGGGCGCGCGAGTTCCGTAAAAAAAGCGATGCTTTATCAATTAGAGATCAGCGAGCGCAAGCATGTAAAAGAGGAAAAAACAAATAGTTTTTATTCAAATTCTGCACCATATATTTATGGCAAAGAAAACTTTTTTTATCCGGTTAAGCTTGGTTTCCAGCAACAAATATTATTAGGAAATAAGTCAAATAAAAACGGGGTTGCCATTACTGCAAATTATGGGGGTGGCGTTGCTATCGGATTATTAAGACCTTATTATGTTCAGGTTTCAGATGGTAATACTGTCAAATATGTAAAATATAATTCTTCTGATAGTTCAGAGTTTTTAGGCTCTCATATTTTTGGAGGGCCAACTTTTGGAAAAGGATGGAATGAGCTCACTGTTACTCCCGGACTTTATGCAAAAGCCGCTGTGCGCTTTGATTACGGAAGCTATAATGAAATTATTTCTGCCATTGAAGTGGGCATCAGCGGAGAATATTATTCTAAAAAAATCCCACAGGTTGTTTATAATTCCGAGAAGCAATTCTTCTTCAGCGGCTATGTTGCAATTTTGTTTGGCAAAAGAAAATAAATTTTTTGTACAAATCTTTTCAAAAAAATACTTGATTTATAATGAGTGAAGAAATGACAATGCTGGCAGATGCAAAACCCAAAAAGCCTAATTGGCTTCGGGTAAAATTGCCGATTGGTGAAGAATATAAGCACGTAAGACAAATTGTAGATACACATAAATTACATACTATTTGCGAAAGCGGAAATTGCCCAAATATGGGTGAATGCTGGGGCGAAGGCACCGCTACTTTTATGATCCTGGGAAATATTTGTACCCGTAGTTGCGGCTTTTGTGCAGTAGCAACAGGAAGGCCTCTTGCAGTTGATTGGCAGGAGCCAAAACGGGTTGCCGAAGCAATCCATCTAATGAAAGTAAAACATGCGGTGGTCACTTCTGTTGACCGGGATGAATTAAAAGACGGTGGTTCAATAATTTGGCACGACACAATTAAAGCCATTCGCGAATTGAACCCGCAGACAACTTTAGAAACACTTATTCCGGATTTTAAAGCACAGGAAGAAAACATACAACGTATTATTGACGCTGCTCCGGACGTAGTTAGTCATAACATCGAAACTGTTGAGCGCCTGACTCGTAATGTAAGAATTCAGGCAAAATATTGGCGCAGCATGGAAACTTTGCGTTTTTTAAAAAAAGGTGGCATGCGCACAAAAAGCGGGATCATGCTAGGTCTGGGAGAAACAAAAGAAGAAGTAATACAAACGATGCGTGATTTAAAAGACAGTGAAGTAGATGTAATAACGATTGGCCAATATTTGCAGCCAACACCAAAACATTTGCCGGTTGTGCGTTACGTTCACCCATCAGAGTTTGCTGAGCTGCGAGAAATCGGTTACCAAATGGGATTGGATTATGTAGAAAGCGGTCCATTAGTTCGTTCATCATATCACAGCGACAGGCATGTGCATCCCGGACTTGGAAGAAAATCCTGGGAAAAAGCAAATGCATTAAAAGCCTTAGCCACGGCTAAAAATAATTGATTAATCTTTAAGTAATGTTGAAACTGTTATGCCTTTTTATGATCTGGTGTACAGTTATTTTTATTCCTATAACTACGTTCTCCCAATACATTCTTAATGGAAATGCTATCCAGGAAAGTTGCAATTGTTATCAACTTACAAGCGCCGAAATGTGGCAGGGTGGCAGCGTTTGGCAAGGTGCTAAAATAAATTTGAATGATCCTTTCGATTTTAAATTTAATGTTTTTCTCGGAAACCTTGATGCAGCCGGAGCGGATGGTATTGTTTTTATGTTGCAACAGAAAAGTGCTAATCTAGGGGCTGAAGGTGGTGGAATGGGATTTGATGGCGTCGCACCATCAATAGGAATCGCGTTGGATACCTGGCAAAATATACAAGACAATGATCCCTCTTATGATCATATCAGTATTCAGAAAAACGGAATTATAAAACATGGCAATGATATGGCAGGCCCCATTCAGGCCTCTTCTATTAGTGATAATATTGAGGATGGTGCATGGCATGTTTTACAAATAAAATGGGATCCGGCAACCAAAACCTTAAGCACTTATTTTGATGGAGTTTTCCGACTTTCCACTCAAGCTGATTTAATAGTTAATGTTTTTAAGAATGATCCGATGGTATATTGGGGATTCAGCGCCGCAACCGGCGGTGGTTATAATATTCAAAAATTCTGCACTGCGCTTAATCCGGTTTTTAATACGGGATTGCCAAACGATCAAATTTGCAATGGAACTCCGATTATTTTTAAAGACAGTTCTACTTCATTCACAACTATTAAAAATTATTTTTGGGATTTTGGTGATGGAACTACAAGCGATGTTGCCAATCCCCCTCCGCATCTATTTCCTAAACCTGGAATTTACCAGGTTAAACATTTCATAACAGCAATGGATAATTGTGAAAGTGAGCCTTTTATAAGGACCATCAAAATAGGTGATTACCCAAATATTGTATTCCAGGTCTTTGATACCTGCGAATCATTGAATCCGCGAATAATTATTGATGCTAAAATTGAAGTAGGAAATATAAATCAATGGAAATGGGAAATGAATGGAAAAGTTTTTTCAAATTCAGAAAATCCTGATTTTAGTTCATTTACTGCCGGAAATTATTCTATAAAATTGACAGCTATAAGCAATATTGGATGTACTTCTAATTCTATTGAAAACAATTTTACATTAAAGGCAATACCAGCCATCAGCCTGAATCTAAATGATGGTTGTAAAAATAAACCCGTAACATTTGATGCAAACCAAACTGATAATTCAACTTCCATAAAAAGTTGGCATTGGGATTTTGGCGACAATAATTTTTCTGATCAAAAGAGTGCACAAAATATTTTTACTGATAAAGGAAATTATAATATTTTATTACAAGCTGAGTCAACAAATGGATGTATAACTTCAGTCTCTAAAAATCTTTTTATCAATGAAGCACATGCAAACGCCGGAACGGATACTTTAGTGGCCAGTAATACATTTTTCCAATTAAATGGAAGTGGCGGTTCATTTTATTCCTGGTCTCCGGCCATTGGATTAAACGATCCAGATATTTCAAATCCAACAGGAAAAATTTCTGACGACATAAAATATATATTAACCGTAAAAACTATTGAAGGATGTGTTGATACGGCTTCTATAAATGTAACGATCTTCAAAGGTTCTGCCGTGTATGTTCCCACCGCTTTTACGCCAAATAATGACGGACTAAATGATATTTTGAAACCTTATTATATTTCAATAAAATCACTTTCTTTTTTTACAATTTATAATCGGTGGGGACAAAAGGTTTTTTCAACCAACGATTTAAACAAAGGCTGGGATGGGTTTTCAAAGAATTATGAACAAATTACTGGAAGTTATGTCTGGACATTGAAAGCTGTGGATGCGATTGGAAAAATATATAATTTAAAGGGAAGTTTTGTTTTGCTAAAATAAAATAGGATAAAAATAAAAAGAAGCAGAACGTAATCTTTTGGATGGGGAAACCGATTATGATGCATAATTCTTTTCAACAAAAATTAAGGCAGCTTGCTCCGATCAAACCGGTTCACCTATTTTCCGTACCAGTTTCAAAGCAAAATCCAATTGTTGTTTCTCAGTAAGATTGGTGTTATCAAGCTCAATTGCATCGGTTGCTTTTCGTAATGGACTTAATTCCCGGTTAGAATCAATATAATCCCGCATGGCTATATTATTTCTGATTTCATCTAAAGAAATATTGGGATTTTTATCAAACATTTCTGCAAATCGTCTTTCTACTCTCACGGCTTCATCTGCAATCATAAAGATTTTCACTTCTGCATCCGGAAAAACAACTGTCCCAATGTCGCGTCCATCCATCACAATACCTTTATTAATTCCCATTTTTTTTTGGGCCGCGACAGCAAACGTTCGCACATTTTTTAATGCAGCAACTTCACTTACTTTTTCAGCAACTACCAAGTCCCGAATAATGTATTCTACATTTTCCCCATTCAGATAAATTTCAGAATTCCCCGAATGTTCATTTAAAATAAATTCAAGTGAAATATTTTGTAGAGCGTTGCGAATTTC
Source organism: Chitinophagaceae bacterium (assembly GCA_041691175.1). Taxonomy (GTDB): domain Bacteria; phylum Bacteroidota; class Bacteroidia; order Chitinophagales; family Chitinophagaceae; genus Ginsengibacter. Next base: position 1,095 of record JBEPVG010000084.1, on the reverse strand, counting down.
CTTTTCGTTCAAACGATCAACATTATTACGCAAAAAATACAAAGTAATTGCACGATACATAGCGCCACTGTCAATATAGGTATAGTCTAATTTCCGGGCTAATTGCTTTGCCAGCGTGCTTTTGCCACAAGAAGAAAAGCCATCAATCGTGATAATGGTTTTTGGAAACATGATTACAAAAATATTTGAAAAAAATAGAAATTGCGAAAAAAAGTTCGTTTACTATTCATTCATTTTGCAATTACGACTTACTAGTCAAATAAAATGCCATCGTTTCCGATGGCATTTTAAATTTATAAAAATCTAAAAATTAAACTTCAGACTTCTTTTTCTGAATGGTACTCCCTTTCACTTCAAAAATAATCTTTGAGTTTTCCTTATCAAGAGAAGCTTCCAGTATATCTCCGCTTTTAATATGCATATTCAAAATTTCTTCTGCTAATGGATCTTCCAGGTATTTTTGAATCGCCCTATGCAAAGGCCTTGCGCCAAACTGTGAATCATACCCTTTCTCTGAAATAAATTTCTTTGCTTCTTCTGTCAGCTCTAATTTTAATCCCAGATTATCCAACCTTTTTGTAACACCTTTCATCAAAATATCTATAATAGAGAAAATGTCTTCTTCAGAAAGTGAATTGAAAATAACCACATCATCTATCCTGTTTAAAAACTCAGGACTGAAAGTACGCTTCAAGGCTTTTTCAATAACTGCTTTATTATTTTCTTCGGCGTTTTGAATTCTGGATGCAGTTGTAAACCCGACACCCGCACCGAAATCTTTCAATTGCCTTGCACCAATATTGGAAGTCATAATGATCATCGTATTTTTAAAATCAATCTTTCTTCCAAGTCCATCAGTGAGCACACCATCATCCAAAACCTGCAATAAAATATTATAAATATCCGGATGTGCTTTTTCAATTTCATCCAAGAGAATTACTGAATAAGGTTTGCGTCTCACCTTTTCCGTTAATTGTCCCCCTTCTTCATAACCTACATATCCGGGAGGCGCTCCTATTAGCCTGGAAACGGTGAATTTCTCCATGTATTCACTCATGTCAATCCTGATAAGTGCATCTTCGTTGTCAAACATAT
>JBEPVG010000083.1:0-7310 GCA_041691175.1 Chitinophagaceae bacterium | reverse complement strand
AGAACCGATTTTCGCCGTTGGTAATATAATCAGGAATGCCGCCAACAGCAGTAGAGACAACTACTTTGCCATAAGCCATCATTTCCATAACTGCCATCGGTAGTCCTTCATTTTTCGATGTCAATAATAAAATATCCGATATGCTATATATTTCGTGCATCTGGCTCTTGTTTTTTACATTACCATAAAAAGTACAATAAGGATAATCACCAGGATTGATAATCTTTTCTACATCGCCGACAAAAGAAAAATGAAAATTCATTTTCATTTCATTCATTTTCTTTGCAATTGCAGCAATAATATGAACTCTTTTTTGAGGCGCTCCTCTGCCAATAAAAACTACTTGTAAAGTTTCATTTATTTTTTCAGAATATGCTGGGATGTTCACTTTGTTATCAATGAAATGTAACCGTGAATAATATTGCGCGGGCAAATTATTTTTTGTGTATAATTCTTCCATTTCTCTTTTAAGTTTAGGCGTACTGAAAATTCTTACGTCCAGATCTTTGATAAACGCCTGCGAATAATTGAACCAGGTATCCAAATGACAAATGTCTATTCGCTTCGCTTCTTTTTTGATGTGAGGAAGTACTTTATAAAAAAATAAACTCTCGCCGCCAAGCACAATTGGATTTTCAATTTTATTAATCCAGGAAGAAATAATTCCCCGATAAAAAAAATTTACAAAATGATAAAGTTTGTTATCAACATAGCTATGTAAATCAATGGTAGTTACACCATCTATTTTAAAGAATGGAAGAAATTCGTTGTTCTTTGGTTCCTTCGAGAAAATTACCAATGGCGATTGATCTGCAAAGCAGGAACATAGATCTATATTGACTTGTATAGAACCACCGATGTCAGCAGACGAACAAAAAATGAAGATTTTGTTTTTGGTTTTTACTTGGAAGAAAGGTGACATTATTTTTCCGAGAAGTACAAATGGGTATATGAGTACCGCTTCAATATTTCGTTTTGCAATTGCTGTCCGGTAAATCACTTTGAATGATAATATTTTTTTAATAATGAATCAAGATAATCATCGTCGAAATGAATGTTTAATTTTTTGATGACAGGCTCAATTACAGAAATGTCAATTTTATAATTATCCCCTTTTTCAACTTCATTATAGATCGCTTTTTTATGGAGATGTTCTTCAATTCGCATAATAATAAACGGAACAGAATAATTTTCACGATTCGCAATATTTATGGTTGTATTTAAAAGAATTTTATCTTTTAAGATATCCTCTGCAATTGAATACATGTCGTCAATTCCAATGATATTCCTGTAGGCATTTTCCCAAACGGTTAATACATTATTTTGAAGAATATTTAAAATAAAATAATTGAGAACCGTGTATGGATTATTGGATATACCTGCCAGATTGGAGATTCTAAACAGGTAATATTTTGTCGCATTTTGTTGAATAAATTTTTCAATATTTTTTTTGTGAATTACATATGGAGCATTTTGAAGGTCATCATCCTCAACACTGCATGTACTAAAATAAACTAAAATTTTATCAGGATTTTTTTCTACTGTTTTGGTCAGTAATTCAAATTCCCGGGAAAAGTTTTGTTCGATTGTTTCTTTTGAATTGGAAACTCCTGATGCAAAAATGATCTTTTCTTTTTCATCTTTATAACTCAAGAATCTGTTTGCAATCATCCCGTTTCCAATAACCATATTTTTATTTTTCTTTGAAAGACTTTATAACAAATGTGCATCCGGTTTTTTCTTTTTCGTTGCATAAAAAATAATGGTTGCAATGATTAATAAAGCAACAAAAATATTTGCGATAATACTCGTCATGCGGCCTATGGTATAGGATTCCGGCTCGAACCTAAATTCTATATTATGATTTCCAGCGGGAATATACATGCCGCGCAAAACGTAATCTGTTTTTACATAATCGGCTTTCGTTCCATCAATAAATACATTCCATCCTTTTGGATAATAGACCTCGCTAAAGACAGCAAACTGTGGACCAGGCGCAGAAAATTTATAATCAATTACGTCATTTTTATTTTCCACCAATTGTATGTATCCAATAGAATCATTTTTAGGAGCGGCGGTAATCTGCGCTTTGTATTTATTTTCTACAACTGCGGTATCTTTCAAATCGGTATTATCAAGTGCGGCCATTTCCTGATCTGCATTGTCAACATATTTTATTCCTTTTACCAACCAGCAATTTCCAAAGGCATTTGGATTTAATTGTGCCTCGGGTTTTCCTGTTTGGGGATTTTGGACAATAAAATATTTTGTATTTAGCATATTAAATACTTCCATATTTCCTTTACTTAATTGACGGGTAATTATGTCATTATACAAATCCAATTTAGCTGGATGATAGCCGCCGATGGAATTGTGATGATAAGAAGTGGTGGCATCATTGTAAGAATCTACTGTTTCATTAAAAACTCTGAAGTTAGCGTGGTTAGGGTCTTTCAGAATTTGCTGATCTGCTTGTGTAGGAATAAATGCCGCTTCGAAATCTTCCGGTTCTACAAATTTATCCGAGTTTAAATATCGCGAGGCAACACCCAGTAAATCGTATCCGTTAAGAATAATCAACCCTGCAATAAGGATCGTTGCAGAAACTTTTTTCTTTAAATATAATCCCATCAAAAGAACGGCCAGCGCAATTAAAATAAATGACCTCAACAGATCACTTCCCATCAAACTTTTTCGATCACTCTGCAAAGCAGAAACAATGCCACGACTCGTTTGCTCTGCCTGTTGCTCTAACTGTGGCGGAACCGGCTGGCCCGCTGGGACCTGGTGCAACATATTTTGTTTGATACTTTCTCTAAACCCTTTATCGTTCTGACCTGTGAACGATGCTGTCATGTAAAAAAGTCCGAGAAGCACTAAAATAATTGCTGTAACAATTGTTGTTGTTTTTAGTTTCTTCCATGTTTCCGATACATCAATTTCTTTTGAAATGAGTTTGCTAACAACCAGCACAGCCATTAAAGGAAAACACAATTGTGGAATCACCAACGCCATCGTAGGCGCACGAAACTTGCTATAGAAAGGAAGATAATCAAACAAAAAATAATTGAAACTCTGAAGATTAGCGCCATAAGCAAGCAACAAGCCAAATATACTTGCCCCGATCAGCCACCATTTATACCATGATTTTAAATAGATAACGCCAAAAATAAACAGGAGGCAAATAATGGCTCCGAGATAAACCGGGCCTGAGGTAAGCGGCTGTCCGCCCCAATAAGAATAACTATTTTCGTATTGAACCGCCTGTTCTTCGGGCACACCTAATTGTGAAAATTCCTTAGCAAATTTTGATGAAGAATTATATTCATCGCCGCCATTGCTTCCACCATATAATCCTGGAACAATGAAAGTAAATGTTTCTCCAAAACCCAAACTATACCTGAAAGCATAATCTTTATCAAGGCCGCCCTTTGTTTTATTTCCCTGTATTTCCTGTGTCAATTCTGACTTTCCTCCACGCATGCTTTCCTTGGCATATTGATAAGTTGGCAACATGGTCACCGCGCAACATGCTAGCCCGATAATTCCTGCCAATAACCCAAGAGCAGCTCCTTTCATGGCTGAAACCAATAATTTTTCTCTATAACTTTTTATTAAAAATGCAATTGTCATTATCAAAGCGATGATCAAAGTATAATAGACGATCTGCACATGATTTTCGGATATTAAAAAAAATGAAAACAGCGCAGTAATCGTAAAACCGATCCAATATTTTTTTTGAAATAATAGAAGCAAACCAGCCAGCACAGCGGGCGCATAGCCAATTGACATCATTTGTGTATTGTGTCCTACTGCAATAATTACTGGATCAAAAGTGGAGTATGCATAAGCCAAACCCCCGAGAATACTTACCCACGGATTTGCACCCGCTACTAAACATAAAAAATAAAAACAGATGCAAGCCAGGAAGAAAAAGCTGATTGGAATCGGAAGTCCTAAAGTGAGGACAGAAGCTAAATAACCAACGGAAATTTTTGTTCTGGAATCTAACGCAATTTGATAGGCCGGCATTCCGCTAAACATACTGTTTGTCCATAATGGATAATGTCCGTATTTATCTTTAAATTCAAAAGATTGTTGCGCCATGCCGCGCCAGCCCTGGATATCGCTTTGTTGGACTACTTTTCCCTGCAACGCAGGTTTGCAATAAATAACTGCCACAATTAAAAAAACAGCGATGGCAATTAAATGCGGAAGTATCTTTTTAAAATTAAAATTCTTCATGAATCCGTTTTACTTTTAAGCAGCAAAGTAAATGATAATTGAGGAATTAAAATTTGACAATAAAAAATTAAAAATTAAACTCGGGAATTATAGTAAACGAACAAATAGAAGCGATTTTAATTTTTTGTATTTATTAATCTAAAAGTATTTTTAGAAATCATTCTCCATCTGAAAATATCAAAGTATATCCATTTACTTATTTTTTTCTGGCACATAATTTTATAGGAATTTGTTATCTCTTTTTAATAAAATAAATATGATGACTAAGAATACGACTGAACAATTCACGCCCTCACAAAAAAAATCAAAGTTTATTGAAAAACTATCGCCCATGCTGGCGACTTTGGTTGACAAACCATTTGATGAGCCCGGCTGGATGTATGAGGTAAAATGGGACGGTTATCGGGCAATTGCTTTTATAAAAAATGGAAAAGTAGAATTGTCTTCGAGAAATTCAAAGTCTTTTAATGAAAAATTTTATCCCATTTATGATGAATTAAAAACCTGGAAAGTGAATGTGATTTTGGATGGCGAAATCGTAAGTATCAATGAAAAAGGAATGGCAGATTTCAGCAGTTTGCAAGACTGGCGGAGTGAGGCTGACGGAGAATTGGTTTATTATGTTTTTGATATTTTGTGGTATGATGGAAAAGACACCATGAAGTTGCCTTTATATGAAAGACGTAAAATCTTAAAATCAGTTTTACCAAAATCTGAAAACATCAAAATGAGTGAAAATTTTCAAACAAATGGAATTGAATTTTTCAAGCTTGCTGAAGAAATGTCGCTGGAAGGAATTATGGCGAAGAAGGAAGAAAGTCTTTATTACCCGGGTACAAGATCGAAAGATTGGTTGAAAATAAAAACAGAAGAAAGGCAGGAAGTGGTGATTGGAGGTTTTACAAACAATGAACAATCAGCAAAGAAATTCAGTTCTTTATTGGTTGGCGTTTTTAAAAAAAACCAATTGGTTTTTACAGGAAAGATAGGAACAGGATTTACTGTAAAGCTTCAAAATGAACTGATGAAAAAGTTTGAACCCCTGATTATTTCTGATTGTCCTTTTATAAATAGGCCCGATGTAAATCAACCTTCCCGTTTTCGCCCAAACCCGCCAAAAGCAACAGCAACATGGATTAAGCCTGAATTAATTTGCGAAGTTAGTTATCGTGAGATGACAAGAGATGGAGTAATGCGGCATCCATCATTTCAAGGATTGCGCGAGGATAAAAATCCAAAGGAAGTGATTTTGGAAAAAGAAATCGAAACTAAAAATATCTTAAAAGAAAAATCCAAACTCAAAAAAGAAACAATAATTGCGGCTGCGCCAAAAGGTTTCAGGAAAACTTTGTTGAACCCAAAAGAAGAAACACAGGTAAGAAAAATAAATGGGGTGGAAATAAAATTTACCAACCTGAGCAAAATTTTTTGGTTCAAAGAAAAATTCGCCAAAAGAGATTTGATCAATTATTATTACCAGGCTGCACCGTTTATTTTGCCTTACTTAAAAAACCGCCCGCAATCTTTAAACCGTTTCCCAAATGGAATAAACGGTAAGAGTTTTTATCAAAAAAATGTTACCGGGAAAGTGCCGGCCTGGGTAAAAACATTTCCGTATCACAGCAGCGTTGATGGCGATAAAAATTTTTTAGTTGTTACCGATGAAGCTAGTTTATTGTATCTCGTTTCGCTCGGTTGTATCGAAATAAATTCGTGGAGCAGCACCGTTTCCAAACCAGATAATCCGGATTGGTGCATCATAGAACTTGATCCGGATAAGAATACTTTTGACCAGGTAATTGAAACAGCACAGGTAACAAAAACAATTTTAGAAGCGATAGGAGTGAAGAGTTATTGCAAAACTTCCGGCTCTACAGGGCTGCATATTTATTTTCCTCTTGGTTCCAAATATTCTTATGAGGAATCAAAAGAATTTGCCAGAAAAATTGCAACTCTCGTTCAAAAAGAATTGCCACAATTTACCAGTATTGAAAGATTGGTCAGTAATCGCAAAAGAAAAATGTATATTGATTTTTTGCAAAACAGGCCGCAGGCAACCTTAGCCGCGCCCTATTCTTTAAGACCAAAACCTGGCGCTACGGTTTCAATGCCGTTGCATTGGGAAGAAGTAAAAAAAGGATTAAAGATGACCGATTTTACTATAGAAAATTCTATTGCAAGAATGAGAAACGAAGGTGATATATTTAAACCAGTTTTGGGAAAAGAAATAAATATGAAAGCTGCTTTAAAAAAATTAGAAACATGGTGAAATTAAAATTTTAAGGAGGCTAACGGTAGTGTATAAACGAAATTTAACGCTACGGGAATTCAACTTTATTATAAAATAATATTTCATAGTAAACGAATAAAAATCTCGTTTTTCCATTTTTATTATTATCGTAAAAAGTAACGCCCTTCTGGTTATTTTACTTGATTCAAAAAAAATCCCGCTGCAATTCTGCAACGGGATTTCAATATTAAGATAAGAGATTAACTATGCGTTATCTTCAGATTTTGTTTCATCAGCTTCTGACTCTTCTGGTTTAGCCTCTTCACTTGCTGCATCAACTTCTGCAACTATTTGCTTTGGCTCGTCTGCAGGAGGAGGTGGAGTTTGAGAGAGGGTTTCTTCAGCTTTCTTTTCTGCATCTGGCAATTCAGCTTTCTTCTTTTTAGCCGGGGCTTTTTTGGCAACTACTTCTTTTGCTTCAGGTTCTTCAGTTTTTGCTATAACTTCTGTTGTTTCCTGGTTTGTTTCGTCGTCCATTTTCTTTTTCAGATCTGCTAAAACTCCTAAGTCGCCTAAAGTTGTTTTTTCAACTTTGCTTTGAATATTCTTCACGGCTTTTTTAGTAGTTTCTGCATCAGCTCTCTTTTCATTCAACTGAGCATTTTTTTCATCTGCTTTTTCTTTTTCCCAAATGCGGCTGTGACTCAGAATGATTTTTTTATCGTTGCGGTCAAATTCAATAACCATAAACGAGGCAATTTCATCCAAACCAATTACTTTATCATCTTCACGGCGAAGGTGTCGGGAAGGAGCAAATCCTTCCAATCCGTAAGGA
>JBEPVG010000082.1:0-7333 GCA_041691175.1 Chitinophagaceae bacterium | reverse complement strand
GAATAACTCGGAGTAGTTTCGCCAATGGCTTTTTGATCTGCCACTTCTTCAAAAAAAGTTTCATAATAAGCCATTCCCTTTTCATAATGCAAACTGAAAAAGCGGGTTTCTTTAATTTTGGATGTATAAATATCAGGGTGTTGCCCCAGGTAATAATGCAATGAACTGGAAGAGCATTTTGGCGGCCCTGCTACAATAAAATTTGGATGCATTTTTTATAAATTATTTTCTTGTTATATAAAGTTCGTATAGCCGTTTTTTACGGCCCATTGTTTTACTTCTTCAAAATTATCAATCATATTTTCCAGTGCCGGTGGATTTAATCTTTCAGTAGCCGGTTGAATTTTCTCCCCCAAAACATCTAGGAAATTAAAAACCTTCCCGGTCATTTCTTCCCAATTTTCAAAATCTGCATAATCAATTTCCAGGGTAGCCATCCCCGCTGAAACTGATTCCAGCTTTTTTGCCCATCTGCTGACTTCATTCATTTTTTCCGACAAAAGTTGCAAACTTACGTGTAATTTTTTACTTGTATTTTTATCTGTGCCCGGTTCATTATGGTATATGCCAGTTTCCCTTGCCTTCATATCAGAAAGTACATTTCTCAAAAGATTTTTACGCGTAAGTAGAATAACTTTTACTTTATTTTTTTTTAAATAAGACATGATCCCAGGCATGTATAAAATATGTTGATACATCATTTTAAAACCTACTGCTTGATACGCGGGGTTTTGTTGAATATAAAAATTATTCATAAAACGCCTTAGCTGCATAATTACATTAGGGAAGTTAATTAAATAATTTATTTTATTGCCCAGCACTTTTATCCTCCAAAAAGGAAACTGGCATTCTGTATGATAAATTTTGCCCGGAAAATAAAATAATTCGCCTGCACAAAAAATCTGTGGATGCTTGTCAAGTGTTTTAACCAAAACAGTAGAACCTGAACGGGGCAATGTAATGATCACAAATTTTTTCAAATCGTTTTGCATACTAAATCGTTTCATTTAAAGGCATTTCCGCATTCCTCTTTCGTTTTCCCTTTCTTCCACCTTTATTCCTGATCATTTTCATAAGTTGTTCGCGTACAGGAGCAAAATCTTTTCCCAACAATTTAGGTTTTTTGAAAAAAGCGTAACCAAAAAATATTCCAAGTAATACACAGAGCACAGAAAAAGCAATGATCTCATCGTGCACAATCAATAACACCAGGTAATATACAATAAACGCTGGCGGCACTATAAATAAAGACAATAAAAGACCGTTACCAAAAGGATTTAGCAGGAGCTTTTGCCATTGGGTTTTAAAAACCCTGTTGCGAATTGTCAGGATCATAGAAAGATAATTCTGCATAGATGCTATTGTAATCCCCCACGAAATGCCTGGCAATCCCCAATAATGCCCCACCCAAATACCAATGGCAAGTGCAATTAAGTATTGAAATTTGCGGTTTGCATTTTTATAAATTAAATTCCGAACACGCATCAGTGCATCCGCGACTTTTGTGGAAATTCGGAATGGTAAAGAAAGGAGCAAAATTTGCATGGGTATAATTGCTTCCTCCCAATGATGACCTAGCAATATGTATACAATTGGTCTTGCAAAAACGATTGAAAAAAAACTGATAGGCAAGAGCATTGAATTGGAAAATGAGAGCCCTTTATAAAAAAAACGGAATAATACATTATCTTCATCACCGATCTTCACCATGGATGGAACCATTAATTTTTGAACCATATCTCCCAGGTATCTTACCGGTAAGCTCGTGGTCCTGTATGCCCTGTCAAATACGCCCAATACATTGATAGGTACTAATTTTCCTATAAATAAGGTGACTCCAAAATTATTCATATAGTTATTGATCCTTACCAATGTCAGTCCCATACCATAATTAAACAAGTCTTTCCAATGTTTTAAAGTAGAACCAATTTTTAAAGGTAAAGGTTCATAAACCCAAACCATGATACTTTTTGCGAAAAAATAAAACAGTAATGACCAGATCATCGCCCAAACACCATACCCATAAATTCCCATAAGTACACCCAACACGTTACTGGCCAGCATGCTCATTCCATCACAAATAAATATTTCTTTAAACCTAAATTCTTTTTGAAGGAGGTTCATTGAAGAAGAACCGAATGATAGAAAAAAGAATAATAGTCCAACTACGCGCAGGATTAATGTGAGTGATGGTTCTTTGTAATATTCTGCAATATAAGGTGAAGCAATATAAAAAAGAATATACATGACAAAGGCAATGAGCAAGCTAAAAAACAATGCAGCATTTTTATGTTGCGGTTCCACTACCCTTCTCTGTAGCAATGCATCACCCATACCTGCTTCAGATATGGATGTTACAAAATTGAGAAATGCATTTGCGATGGCGAATATACCAAATGCACCTTTTGAAATATACCTGGCCATCACAGCATAAAATATAAATTGTGAGGCAACAATCACAATTACATTCAATAATTGCCACATCCCTGATTTTACTAAGACATTCTTATTTGGCATGATCAGGTTTTATTAAAAATTTTACCAGCCAGATTTTTCACGGTATGGTTGGTGAAATATTTTTCCCATGATGTATCCAGCCTGATCTCTCTTTTGTCAAAACGTTTTGGCGTTCCACCTAATGTATGATCATCGAGCAGTTCCATATATGCCGGCGTATCAAAAGACTGCATGCCTGTAAATGAAAATATTTTTCCCAGTTCTATGCCAGTCTTTTCTGCCAAATGTTCGTAGCGAATAGAAATAATATCTTTTTTATGAATGTATTTCAAAACACCATCCGCAAATTTTTTATACACCCAGGCTTTATAAAGATCCTTGAATGATATTTTTATTTCTTTTTTCTCTTTACTCTTTTTTTTGGAGTAGGCAATACCGCGGATGTCCCTTGTCAAAAAAATAAATTTCATGGGAATTTCCTTTTTTCTTTGATATAAAGCCAATGCCTGCATGGGCAATTTTGAGGAATCAATAATAAATTTTTTCCCGTACAGCTCGAAAACAGATTGATAGACAGCGAATACATTCTCAACTATTTTTTCAGTACTGTTAGTTTTTATTTTTGTGAATATTTTCTTTTTGAACAACTGGGGTGATACTCCAAATGCCAATGAAGTCAATGAAGCATATGGCCAATTGATCTTCGTTTCAAATTCTTGTGGCTTCCGGCCATTAAATAATTTTTGCAAAACAGGAGACCAAAAAAGGCACTCGGGAAGTGCTGCACCACAGGAACAATTCCAACCCCATTTTTCACCGGCTCCTTCTTTCAGCACATGGTTTTTAAGCATGGCAACTTCACCTAATGAAACCGCTTCATTTGATTTGGACAAAATATTTTCCAGCAATGTGGAACCTGATCTTTTATCAGAAATTATATATAATATTGTTGGAACTTCAGCCATAATAAAAATTGTGGATATCAGGTACTAAAAGTAAAATGGCCGGTTAAGATTTGGTCCATCATTTCTTTTTCCTTCATCATTTCCGGGTCATTGGAAAGTTGTTTCTTGTTTTGGTTATAAATTTTATTTTCTGCTATATATTTATCAATTTGAATAGAAGGAGCCAATTCTGAAAAAGATAAAATATCTTCTATTATTTTTTCAGGTTTCTCTACAAAATCTTCATAAGCAACAGTCATACAGGAAACCTGGTGGTCTGCAATTTCTTTGTTCGTCATTTCCTGGATTTTTCTGTATTGTAAGGCTGCCAGTAACCAGGGATGGTTTATATTAGAATTGGCCCAGGCTTCTTCTTCTTTTGTATACGCACCTAACCACCAAAGCTGGTGTGCGCCTTTATCCTGCCAGAAATCAACTTTCAACCAGGATTGAATGGTGTAATAAGGATCACGGACAATATTGATATAAATAGCATCCGGGAAAATACTTTTTAGATAACCAATTCTTGAAGGACCGGTAATTTTAAAACTCAACCTGCTGCGACCCTGGTTTTCAACCATTTTTGTAAAAAAAGAACGAATCTTATTGGCTTCTTCTGCAGTTGCTTTATGGTTTAATAAAAATCCCCTGGAAAAATCGATCCCTGTCCCGGTAATTTTTTCCCAGAAATCGTAAGCTTCCACGGGTTTAAAAATAAATTTATTAAAAAATGTTACTTTATTTAGTTGCGGTTTCTGTCCATAAATATGCCAGTGCTTATTTTCAAAAAAACGACGAAGTAAATTGACAGAAATTGATGCCGGAAATTTATCCTGATAATTTGAAGGCCACGCAAGATGTTCATGACGAAAAATAATTTCAGATATAACAGTTGAACCCGATCTGCCGGAGCCTATAAAAACTAAAGGCTTCGAAAGTGTTTTCATTTGCTTATTATTTTTCCTTTACATGTTTGTTTAGATTATCAGAAATAAAGGCAAACATATTTACACATTATCCTGTTTAATTTTTGGAAAACATTCTTTTTAAAAGGGATTTACTTTTTTTCTCTTCATAATAGCCATAACCATACCCTTTTCCATATCCGTAGCCATATCCATAATTATAACCTGCAATTTTCTTCACATCATTTAAAATAATGTTCAACCTTTTCAGGCGGTTATTCATATAAAGTTCTTCCACCAGTTTGATTTGGCGTTTGAATGTGTATTTCTGGCGAATGACATAAAAATTCAAATCAGTGAATTGCCCAATGATCAAAGCATCTGTAACGAGACCTACAGGAGGTGCATCAACAATTATATAGTCAAAATTTTCCCGAAGATAGTCAAAGAGTGTTTTAACTTTTGGATTGGTAATTAATTCAGATGGATTGGGAGGAATTGTACCCGAACTAACTAGAAAACAGTTCTCATGTACATTTGTTGTTTTGATAATAGAACTTACAGGTACATTTGTAACAATATAGTTGGTCAACCCGTTCTCATTGCTGATACCCAGTGCTGAAGAAACTTTTGGCTTACGGAGGTCCATTTCTACGATCACTACCTTTTTTCCGGAAATGGCCAAAACACTGCCAAGGTTGATTGCTATGAAAGTTTTTCCTTCTCCACTCATACTGGATGTCATCATTACTACCTTATCATCGGCTGCGGTCATTAAATACTGCATGTTTGTCCTTAATGTGCGGAATTGTTCAGAAATTGCTGTCCTGGAATCCCGGGAAACAGCGATCACTTCATCCGATTTATTATGATTGATCTCTGCTACTACCGGCACACTTGTTTCATTATTGATATCAGCAGGGGTTAATACCTTATTATTCAGTAATTCTTTAAAGAATAAAACAGCTGATGGAATAAGACATCCCAAAACAAAAGCAGATAAATATAAAATCAAACCACTAGGCCAGTAAGGTATTGGGTCGGCCTGAGGCGCATCAATAATACGGATGGGGGAAATATTGTTGTATCGTGAAACTTCAGTCTGTTCTTTTGTTTGCAAAAGATAAGTATATAAGCCTTGTAAGACTGCCTGTTGGCGTGCATAATCCAAAGAAATTCTTTGCTGTGTAGGGACTCTTTGCACGGAATTATCTACTAGGTTATTTCTTCTTCTAAGATCATCCTGGTTAACTTTCAACCCATTTATAAATGTTTTCATCATTTTCAGCAGATCACTCCTTTGCTGTGAAAGCTGAATGTCAATACTTTTAACTGCAGGATTATCTTCAGTCAGATTCAATAATGATTTTTGCCTATCTAATTGCATAGAATTATATCTTTCAAGTAATGCAACAAAAGCGGGGTCGGAAATAGGTGCCGTAGTTGGCATAATCCTTTCGTTATTATTATTATCAGTTAGGTAGTTAATTAGATCCTGTACTACACGGATTTGTACATCCTGCTGAGAAACCAAGTTTTGAATATCCGCAGTTGTTTCTACTAACGCTTTCGATTGCACATCCAAATCCGTCAGGTTGTTACTTTTCTTAAATCCTTCAATATTTCTGTCAATGTCACTTAAATCTTTTGAGACACCTACCAACCTCGAGTCGATGAAAGCAATCGTACTATCGGCAACCCGGTTACTTTCGGTTAGACTGCTTTGTACATACAGTTTAATAATCTTGTTCAGAATGTCTTCACCTTTTCTGGGTACAGATACATCTACATTTAAATCAATTGTAGTGACATCAGTACTCGTTACAACGGCAGTTACATTTTCTGAATACACGTTCATATATGAATCTCCGTAGGTATCTATTTTCATCCCCAGCTGATGCGTAGAATCTTTTTCATCAACCAAGGGATTTTTTACCAACACCCATTTACCATATTTAAAATTTAATGTATCACCCCAGGTAGCCTGGAAACTGCTGTCTGAATCCTCATTGACAAAAGAAATTTTATTTTTATTAATGCGGATATCATATTCAACGGGATCTTCCAGTTTATTGGCCAGGGAAATTAAAGTAATAAAAAAAGGAGATTTATCATAACTCTCCTGGTAACGAATGTCACCTTGTGCCCAATAGGTCACATTTAACTGGAGGTCTTTTATTGCCTGATTTAAAATTGTACGGGATTGCATAATCTGCAATTCATTGTTCACATCAGTTTGAGTTGAAAATAAGCCCAGATCTGTAAGTATAGAGCTTTCACTTAGACCTGCAGATGTTTTATTCCCATTATCTCCGTTTACAAGCACCCTGGCATACGTATGAAACATAGGTGTTGCATAAATATTATAGAGGATTGCTATCCCAAAACAGAGGATGCCCGCCAGGACATACCAATACCAGTTTCCCAACACTTTTGCGACTAGGTATTTAAAGTCAAAATCATTACCTTTTTCATTGTAAATCTGTACATGCGTACTATTCTGATCCTGCATTGTAAAATTGTATTTAAATTAAAAACTTCAAATAATTATTAACGGAATAAAACGCGCGATGTTAAAATCACCAATAAGGATAAAGCTGAACCGATCAAGGCTATATCTCTTACCCTGAATGAATTAGTGCTTTCAACCCTCGAAGCTGTTGGTTCAACATAAATCACGTCATTGGGGCGCAGATAGAAATATGGCGAACTAATAGAAGCCGAATTATCCATATCAAGACGGGTTATTTCTTTTTGCCCGTTAACTTCCCTGATAAGCATCACGTTATCCCGGCGGCCATAAATAGTGATATCCCCGGCAAGTCCCAAAGCATCTATAACTGTAGGCTTTTCATTTGGAACAATAAAGGTGGAAGGGTTTTTTACTTCACCTAAAATTGTCACTTTAAAATTTGCAAACCGAACATTCACCACTGGTTCTTTAAAAAATACTGCAATTTTGGACTGTACAACGTCTCTTACCTGGTCTGTTGTCAAATCTTTTACCGTTACATCACCAACATAAGG
>JBEPVG010000081.1:0-7336 GCA_041691175.1 Chitinophagaceae bacterium | reverse complement strand
CTTTCAGCAGTGGACAGGTTTATGTCGCTTTGAGTCGTTGCACCACTCTGAATGGGATTGTATTGTTATCTAAAATTCCTTCGGCGGCAATTTATAGCAATCAAAATGTAATAAAGGGCCAGCAAACGCTCACGCCCAAAGGTTCGTTGGCAGAAAGATTTGCAGGAGCAAGGCAAATTTATACGCAACAATTATTGGAAGAAATATTTTCTTTTAATGAAATAAATACGCTCGTAGATGTTTTGCATTTCAGAATAAATGAACAAAAAGGAAAATTAAATAAAGAAGCGTTACCATGGATCACTGAATGGAGACAACAATTTTCTGTGGATATAAAAACCGGTTTAAATTTTATACGCCATACATCGGATTTAATGAAACAGGAGCCGGTCATTGAAAATAATAGCGCTTTGCAAAAAAGAATCAATGATGCAGCCAATCATTTTATCCCGAAATTCTTATCGTTCCAGGAGGCAATAAAAAACCATCCTTTAATAACCGAACACCGGGAAACTGCCAATGTAATTAATGAATATTTGAACCAGTTATTTTTAGCACTGGATGTTCAAAATTATTTTTTGCAATATTGCAAAGAACCATTTTCTGTTACTACATTTTTACAACACAAAATAAAATTTACGCAGCCAGGAATAAAGCTTTCCTGTTATGCCAGCGGCAAAAAGCAATTTTCTTCCGAGGTAAATAATGCAGAATTGTATGATACCCTCAAACGCTGGCGCGATATGGTTTGTGAAGAAAGCGGCTCACCCATTTATATGGTTGCCAATCAAAACGCTTTAAAAGAAATTGCTACTTATTTGCCTTTTTCCAAAAAAGATTTGATGCAAATAAGCGGATTTGGAAAGGCAAAATCAGAAAAATATGGCGACGATATTTTAGATGTGGTGCATGATTATTGCAGCAGAAATAACCTGGAAAGCAATATGGCGGCCAAAGAAGAAAATCATAAAAGAGAACGGAAAGAAAAATCATTTGAAGAAAAAACTCCTACAAATATTGCCTCTTTCAATTTATTTAAAAAAGGGAAATCAATATCAGAAATTGCCAAAGAAAGAAATTTCAGTATTGTTACAATCGAAGGGCATCTATCCCATTTTGTAGGAACAGGAGAAATTGATATCAATAAAATGGTTTCTGAACAGAAACAATTATTAATAAAAGACACGATAAAAATACATGGCAAAGAAAGTCTTAAAACATTAAAAGAGAACTTGCCGGAAGATATTAGTTATGGGGAAATAAGAATGGTACTGGCTTCGCAGAAAAATATGGACAAAGATTAGTCTTTCTTTTAAAAAAAGAGGAATCTGCATTATTTATTGATTTACTATAAACTACCTTCTTCTAATTGGAGTAAATTTGTGGCAAAAAATAGAAAAATGCAAACAATTCATTGGGGAATCATTGGCTGTGGTGATGTTACGGAAGTGAAAAGCGGGCCTGCATTTAATAAAGTGAATAATTCTTCGCTTGTAGCGGTTATGCGTCGTGATGCAGAAAAAGCAAAAGACTATGCAGCAAGGCACGGGGTTCCAAAGTGGTATGATAATGCAAATGATTTAATCAATGACAAAGAAATAAATGCGGTTTACATTGCCACGCCTCCTGCGTTTCATGAAGAATACGCGATTGCGGCGATCAATGCAGGAAAACCAGTGTATATCGAAAAACCAATGGCTTTAAATTTTGCATCTGCAAATATGATTGCCAAAGTTGCGGCAGAAAAAAACGTAAAAGTTTCGGTGGCCCATTACCGGCGCGGGCAGCCACTTTTTAATAAAGTAAAACAGTTACTAAAAGAAAAAATTATTGGCGACGTACGTTTTGCCCGATTACAATTTTACAAAAAACAGCTTCCTTTAAAAGCACTTGACATTCCAAAAGTAGCGTGGCGTGTAAATCCTGAGATTGCAGGTGGTGGCTTATTTCACGATATTGCACCGCACCAGCTTGATCTCATGTATTGGTTTTTTGGAGACATTGAAAAAGCATCCGGGTATTCTACAAATCAATCTAAATTCTATAATGCAGATGATATAGTTTCCGGAAATATTTTATTTAAATCGGGTGTTATTTTTAATGGTTTGTGGGGCTTTAATGTAGCTGAAGAAAATGTAATAGATCTCTGTGAGATCCAGGGTTCTGAAGGGAAAATGCGCTTTCCGATTTTTGAGCATAAAAATATAGAGATCATTAAAAATGAAAAAACAGAAAATATTTTATATGAGCCTCTTGAGCATGTTCAACAACCATTGATACAAAAGATAGTTGATTATTTTTTAGATAAAGGCCCCAATCCTACGCCTGCACATGAAGGAGCCACAGTGATGTGGCTATTGGATGAATTTACCAAGCAGTAATTGGAATCGTTAATACACAAGAAAAGAATGGAGTAAATGAATAAATAATACGGATTCTCATTTTGAAAAATACTAAAACAAACTTATATGGGAGGCATTTTTTAATATAAAAAAATCCAATCATTATCTTCGCGGGCAAAAATGTACCAGCTACTTCGTAACATATTATTTTGGTTTGATGCGGAAGAAGTACATTATTTTTCAATGAACATGCTTTCTTTTTTTTGTAAGTTTTCTTTTATCAAAAATTTTTTAAAAAAACAATTCACTCCCAAAGATTTAAATTTTTCAAAAGAGGTTTTTGAAATTAAATTTTCAAATCCGATAGGGCTTGCAGCAGGTTTCGATAAGAATGCAAAGTATCTGAATGAACTGGAGGTATTAGGTTTTGGCTTCGTAGAAATAGGAACTGTTACACCTCTGCCACAAAGTGGAAATCCTAAACCAAGATTGTTCCGTTTGCCAAAGGATAAAGCACTCATTAATCGGATGGGATTTAATAACGAAGGCGCAAAAGCCGCCGCAGAGCGGGTTAGAAACTACAAACTACAAACTACAAACTCTAAACTGATTATCGGTGGAAATATTGGCAAAAATAAAATTACACCCAATGAAGATGCCTGGAAAGATTATGAGATTTGCTTTAATGAATTACATGACGTGGTTGATTATTTTGTGGTAAATGTGAGTTCACCGAACACGCCCGGATTAAGAGATTTGCAACAAAGAGATTCTTTAAAAAAAATTCTTACCAATCTTCAGATCGTAAATAAAACCAAAAAGAATCCCAAGCCCTTGCTTTTAAAAATCTCGCCGGATCTTAATCAAAATGATCTGGATGATATTATTGATTTGGCTTTAGAAATTAATTTGAACGGATTGGTTGCTGCTAATACAACCATCAGCAGAAATAATTTAATTACTCATAAAAACAAGGTTGAAGCCATTGGCGCCGGTGGATTGAGCGGAAAACCATTGAATATGGAAACTACCAGAATTACACAATATATATTTTCAAAAACAAATGGTAGAATTCCAATAATCAGCAGTGGTGGGGTTTTTTCTACACAGGATGCAAAGGAAAAATTTGAAAACGGCGCAAGTCTTGTTCAAGTCTGGACCGGATTTATTTATGAAGGGCCGATGATTGTAAAGAAGATTTTATCGAATTAGAATTTATACAACTCATAAAGTATTTATATTTTTTTTTAAAATTAACCTTATTCTAATAACATTTAGCGCACTTCCAACACTTTGTCAACCACATATTTTGTATCTCCGCGCCAGGGAAGTTTGGCAATTTTTTGTTTATAATGAACCCTGATATCTCTTCCTTCCAATTTTAATAAACTATCAGCAACTGCTTTATCATCTACCGAGAAATCCCACATATAATTCATCATCAGACTTCCATTTGCAGCATTAGAAACGCCGCCCAAATTCATTTCTCCTTCATAAGTTTTGAACATAAATCCTTGCCGTGAAAATTTGATTAACCTTCCGGCGCGGTTTCCTTCGCTGTATGTAAAACTATATCTGGCCACAAAAAAAATTACCAGAAAAACAATCAGGATACCTGCTATGGGCAAAACATATTTTTTCATGGTAAATAATTTTCACAAACATAAACATTCCATAGAAAAGTAATTCATTATATCAACGGTAAAATGCTGCTTAAAAGAAGTCGTAAATTTGCACAGATTTTTAGGGAAATTTTTTTAAAAGAAATAATTTATGAATATAGGAATTGTTTGTTACCCAACATTCGGTGGAAGCGGCGTTTTAGCAACAGAATTAGGAAAAGCATTAGCTGAAAAAGGCCATAACATTCATTTTATTACTTATCAGCAACCTGTAAGGCTTGGTGGATTTCATACCAATATTTTTTATCACGAAGTGAGTGTGCCCACGTATCCTTTGTTCGATTATCCACCTTACGAAACGGCTCTGGCCAGCACAATGGTTGATGTTATTATCAATCAAAAAATAGATTTGTTGCATGTGCATTATGCGATTCCACATGCTTCGGCGGCATACATGGCGAGGCAGATACTTTTAAAAGACGGAATCAATGTACCGGTAATTACAACATTGCATGGAACCGATATCACTTTGGTTGGAAGAGATAAAACTTATTCTCCGGTGGTTACATTTTCAATGAATGAAAGTGCTGCCATTACTGCTGTTTCAAAGAATTTACGTGATGAAACCTACAACAATTTTAAGATGGAAAAAGAAATTGATGTAATTTATAATTTTGTGGATGTGAAGCGTTTTAATAAAAAGCCGGTAACGCCTTTTAAACAAGTGATCGCGCCAAACAATGAAAAAATTTTATTGCATGCATCTAATTTTCGAAAAATAAAAAGAGTGCAGGATGTGGTATATGTTTTTGAAAAAGTGAATAAAGCAATTCCTTCTAAGTTATTGTTTGTCGGCGATGGTCCGGAGCGTTCCTTTATCGAAGATCTGTGCAGGAAAACCTGTGCGCGTACAGATATTCGTTTCCTGGGAAGACAGGAAGAAATGGAAGAAATTCTGGCAATATCTGATCTTTTTCTACTACCGAGCGAATATGAAAGCTTTGGGCTTGTTGCGCTGGAAGCCATGGCAGCAGCGGTTCCTGTGATTTCTACTAATGTTGGGGGGTTGCCTGAAATAAATATAAATGGCGTTACCGGATTCTTAAGTAACGTGGGTGACGTGCAGGATATGAGCAACAATATCATTACCATTCTTTCTGACGAAAAGGCTTTTGCAAAAATGAAAAAGAACGCGGTTGTACAAGCGATGAAGTTTGATATTAATAACATTGTTCCGCAATATGAAAATTTGTATAAAAAAGTTTTGGAGGAAAGAGGGTAAAATAATTTCAAAAAATTGCAGTAGACCAACAAATATGGGCGATTTACATTTAGAGATTCAGCGTTGTAATATTTTTTATTTTTTGTTTGAATGACCAACCGACAAATATTTTTAAATCACATTGGGCAAACTTCTCCAAACCCGCTTGCACTGGAAATTGTAAGGGCAAGCGGCAGCAAATTATTTGACATAAATAATAAAGAATACATTGATTTAATCGGCGGTATCAGTGTTTGCAATATTGGTCATGGAAATAAAAAAGTAATTGACGCAATAACAAAACAGGCGGAGAATTTTATGCATGTAATGGTAAACGGCGAATTAATTTTATCGCCACAGACCACTTATGCAAAATTGCTCACCGATCATTTGCCATCGTCCCTAAATTCGGTTTTTTTTACCGCTTCGGGCACGGAAGCTACTGAAGGCGCGATGAAACTATCGAAACGATTTACAGGTAGAACACAAATCGCTGCATTTAAAAATTCTTATCATGGCAGCACGCAGGGTTCTTTGAGTATCATCGGCGATGAATATTGGCGTAATGCTTTTCGACCCTTATTGCCGGATGTTTTGCATTTAAATTATAATTCTTTTGATGATCTTAATCTAATAACATCTCAAACAGCCTGTGTAGTCGCAGAAACTATCCAGGCCGAGGCGGGCGTGATTATTCCTGATAAAAGTTGGATGCAGGCATTGAGAAAAAAATGCTCGGAAACCGGGACTATATTGATTCTCGACGAAATTCAATGTGGATTTGGACGCAATGGAACTTTATGGGCTTTTGAACAATTTGACATTGTTCCTGATGTATTATTATTAGGAAAAGCGCTGGGCGGCGGAATGCCGTTGGGAGCTTTTATCGCTGATAAAAAACTCATGGATTCATTTACCAATAACCCGGTTCTTGGACATATTAATACTTTCGGAGGGCACCCGGTTTGTTGCGCTGCAGGAAATGCTGCCATGAAATTTTTATTGGAAGAAAAAATTATTGCAAATGTTTTTTACAAAGAAAAATTATTTCGGGATAATCTTCGTCATCCGAAAATTAAAAACATCCGCAGTCGTGGCTTGATGATGGCCATTGAGTTTGAGAGTTTTGAGCAAAATAAAAAAGTGATTGATTTGCTTTTAGAAGAGGGCGTCTTTTCAGATTGGTTTTTATTTGCTCCCGAATGCTTAAGGATAGTTCCGCCATTTATTATTACTGAAAAGGAAATTTTAAGAGCGTGCGATTTAATAAAGAAAGTTCTTTCAGATTTATAGTATTTGCAAATAAAAAAGACTTAAAATATTATTATGAGAGTTATCAAATCCTTTGCCTGCGCCTTTGATGGATTGAAAGATTGTCTTTTGCATGAAAGGAATTTTAGAATTCAGTACATAATTGCTTTGTTAGTGATTATTGCAGGATTATTTTTTTCACTCACAGAAACAGAATGGATGATTATTTTGATTTGCTTCGCTGTTGTTTTATGCTTTGAAATTATCAATTCGGCGATTGAAAAATTATGTGATCTTGTTTGTCCTGATTTTAACCTGACGATTAAGAAAGTGAAAGATATGTCTGCATCGGCTGTTCTACTTTCCGCAATCCTTGCTTTTGTTATTGGATGTATTATTTTTTTACCAAAAATAATTGGACTTTTTTACAAGTAAATAAAAATCCTGTTTATTTCTTTATTTACTGTCAACTGAAGATTAATTCATCTGAGAATTTACATTTTTATGAAGTTCTGCATCTTTCTCTAATTTTAGTTGCCACTTCCATGCTGTATCCATCATTTCATCCAAAGAATATTTCGGATCCCAGTTTAATTTTTCTTTTGCCAAAGAATTATTTGCAAATATGGATACAATATCGCCGGGGCGCCGTGGTCCTATTTTATAATTCAATTTTTGGTCGCTTACTTTCTCAAAAGCATGAATGGCTTCGAGGACAGAAACTCCGTTTCCGGTTCCCAAATTATATACTTCACACTGTGCTACGTTTTTATTTTCAATTAAATGTTGTAAAGCAAGAGTGTGGGCATGCGCAATGTCGCAAACATGAATATAGTCGCGGATACACGAGCCGTCTCTGG
>JBEPVG010000080.1:0-7341 GCA_041691175.1 Chitinophagaceae bacterium | reverse complement strand
AGAAAAACTTTAATCGTACAGCCAAGCCGTCCTGTAGAAAAGGAACGTTCAATAACCAAAAAATGATTTTGTGAAACGGATAAAATATCAGAAATTCCATTTATTTTAAAAGACGAAGGAGTTATTGGAGGGAAAGCAACCGGATCAATCAAATAAGCATATTGCGCGACCTGTTTTTTAGTGGCCATATCAAATTTGATAATCCTTGTAACGCCGCTGCTATCGAGTGTTCCAGCTCTTGGACCATCCTGGTACAATGGTTCTTCGACACTCACGAAAAGCGATTTATTATTTTCAGAAAAAGTAAGTCCTTCAAACACTTCATTTTGCCTGGGTCCAAATTCACCTGTACTCATCAGCAATTGAGTCGGAAGCTGAAAAGTATCTATAAAATTCCCTTTAGAATCTACTTCGGTAATTGCAGGATTTTCCAAAACAATTTTTTGAGAATTTACGATCCTTTCGCCTTCACTGCTCCAGATAAATTGATTGGATTTTGCATTATACCTCAAAGCTTCGGGATCAGGCGTGTGAAATGGATCCTGTTGGGAATTGGGATATAAATTACCCATTTTATTTTTTAGGAAAATTGTTTGAAGAAAAATAACGCTGTCTATTTTATCCTGCTTGATCAAAATGTTTGCGGTATAAAATCTTGCCGGATTTTTCTGTGAACGGTCATCAGAAATTAAATAATATTCTTTCTTCACAAAATTAAAATCTATCCCTGAAAGGCCGCCAATAGTAGTGTTTTCAAATTGTTGATTGAATGGAACAACATATTGATCCAGAAATTTTAACTGATGGATTTCCGCTGTTTCCGAGATTTTCCGGGATGAGGAACAAGATGAAAAAAGGAGCCAGACAAACAGAAAGGAATAAATGATTTTGGACATAGATATATTTGAACTGCAAATTTGCATATTTTTACAGCAATAGTTTTATTACTATTAATATGTAGCAATTTGTAAAAAAATAAATTGTAATGTTACTTAAAATTTGACTTATGATAGAATCATCTGTTACTCCAAGAACGAACGCAAAGCAACCAGCCTGGTTTACTATCTTTAGAATTGCATTAGGCATCATTCTATTTTGGAAAGGAATTGTTTTTATCCGGGATACCGAGTTATTAAAATTATTGGTACAACGCACTGGAATCGGGGTTTTTTCTCAAAATTCTGAGGTACTTTCTTTTATAGTATCATATTTAACACTGCTCTGCGGCTTATTTATTTTGAGTGGCCTTTTTACCAGGGCTTGTTGTATTGTTCAAATTCCGATCATAGCTATAGCCATCTTTTTTGTGAATATACAAAGGATTGATAAAAGCACTTTTGAATTAGTGCTTTCAATTATTGTTTTATTTTTACTCATATTTTTCACGATAAAAGGAAGTGGCCCTCTTTCTGCAGATGAATTTTTCCGAACTTATTATAAAGCGGGAACCGAGGATGGCAAAACCAAAAAATTTATTGAAAAATTATAAAAATTTAAATTCAGATCAATCCATTTTGAACCGCTAATTTTATTAAAGAAACGGTATTATTTACATTCAATTTAATTAGCAGATTTTTACGGTGCGAGTCAACTGTAAGCGGGCTGATAAATAATCTTTCTTCAATCTGATTGTTGGTTAACCCTTCAGAAATAAGTTGCAAAATTTCTTTTTGTCTTTTTTTAGTGCAGGCAGTTTGTCTGAAGTCATGATGGATAAAGGCTCTGCGATAGGTTTCATCGAAAACGCTAATGCAACAGAAGAAATTATTCATTTATTTTTACAAAAAATAATTACTTTTAAAAATTATTTTACCAAAATTTTTATGATGAAAAAGATTTTACTAACGATCTTAATAATCCTGGTTCTTGTTATCGTTGTCGTTGCCTCTTATGTAAAATTTGGATTGCCAAATGTTGGCGAAGCAACCGATTTACATGTGGTTATCACTCCCGAAAGAGTGCAACATGGCGAGTATCTTGCTAATCATGTAGTGGGATGCATGGATTGCCATTCAACCCGCGACTGGAGAAAATTTGCAGGTCCTCCTTTAGCCGGTACAAATGGGAAAGGTGGTGAATTGTTTGATGAAAAGTTGGGATTTCCCGGAATATTTTATTCAAAAAATATTACGCCGGCAAATATTAAGAACTGGACTGACGGGGAAATTTTTCGCGCGATAACTACAGGAGTTGACAGTATGGGAAACGCGCTTTTTCCAGTGATGCCTTATGCCAATTATGGAAAAATGGATAAGGAAGACATTTACGATGTCATTGCCTATATTCGAAGCCTGCCGCCGATAGAAAATAAAACACCAGATCATATCGTTGATTTTCCGATGAACTTTATTCTAAATACAATTCCGGTAAAAGCTTCCTTTACTCAAAAGCCTCCGAAATCAGATACTCTAAATTATGGCGCTTATTTAGTAAATGCTGCTGCCTGCATAGAATGCCACACCCAGGTAAATAAAGGGCAGATAATTCCGTCGCTGGCTTACGGTGGTGGACGGATTTTTAAAATGCCAAATGGAGAAGTTCATTCTGCAAACATTACCCCAGATAAAGAAACAGGCATCGGAAATTGGACTGCAAATCAATTTGTAACAAGATTTAAAGCATATTCAGACCCTGCGAATGTGGCTGACATGAGCCCTAAAGATATTAATACAATCATGCCCTGGACCATGTTTGCTGGAATGGATACTTCTGATCTGCGTTCTATTTATGCATATTTACAAACCGTCAAACCAATTAAAAATCAGGTAACACATTTTGTAGTAATGAATAATTCTAAGTAAGATTTTTGAAAAATTCTATTTTTAAAGAGGAAGAAGAAATTCTTCCTTTTTCTTTATCCTAAATAATTAATAAAATTTGTCGGGTGTACGTCACCGTTATAATTTTTTTAAAACAGAATTTGAGGAATTTAATTCCTAACACATTTCAAAAAAATGCGCGTAGGCATAACCGTTACTAAACAAATAAAAAATAGGAAATGTGTCTTTTTGTTCGTCTACTATTGACAAAAAATTAAATTCTACGCAGGAATCGCAATTATCGGCACATTACTGTGGTACGCTAATTTCTTTGTATGACTTGTTTTGAAAAGCTGGCTCAAAAAACTATGTTTGCGCGGAACAGTAATAATTGCATCGATGTCTCTTGTTTCCACAAAACTGCTGATTCCTTCTAAGAAATCGTAAGATCTTAAAAATGAAAATTCCGGATCATACATGCCCAGCTTATCTTCCATAGCATCTCTTTCAATTTTGAATTCAGGAGTAAGTTCTACAAAATGCTCACTATCAACATTCAAAATCTCCAGTTTCGGTTTAAATGCGTCCAGAATTTTTTTCAAAATAATAAAAGGTGTAGTGCGTGCTACGTCTTTGAAATCAGAAGTAAAAACTACTTTATTCAAACCAGTAAATTTTGCATCCGGAGGAACGATCATTACAGGACAATTAATATTTCTGATCACATTCAACGTATTTGTTCCCATAAAAACCTGGGTAATTTTCGAACTTCCCGTTATCCCCATAATAACCATATCTATAAAATTTCCCATTGTAAAATCACTCATATCTTCAACAAAAGAGCCTTCCTCAGCCACACAGGAAATATTATTATTTCCGTCACTGATTTTTTCTCTTATTCCGTTTAATTCTGATTCGGAAACCTTTTGACGCGAGCCTTCATCTTTTGAAGTTAACGTTGCAAAACTTATGCGGCTATACACGTGATAAAGAATGATCTCTGCGTCGGCATTATTCTTCGTTAATGCCACGGCATATTTTGCAGCATTTAAGGAAGTGTCAGAAAAGTCAATAGGAACTAAATATTTTTTCATTGTTGATTTTTTTTAATTTAAATATTGGCGTAAAGAGAATTAAAACAGCTGCAAATGTATATAATCATATTTGTAATAAAAGCCAACTAATAAAAATTGAAAATCTTTGTATTCCGGCTTCTGTGAAAAACCTGTGTATAACTATAAAAGACAATGAAGTTTTGCCAATCTTTCTTACTTCCATAACCAATATATTTGCCTGCCAGCAACAAATTGAGCGCTGGCCCCATAAAAATAAATCGAAACAGTGAGATTAAAGAATTTGGAAATAAAAGGTTTTAAAAGTTTTGCTGATAAAACGGTTGTTAATTTCGACCAGGGAATTACAGGCGTTATCGGACCAAATGGTTGTGGTAAAAGTAATATTGTCGATAGCATTCGTTGGGTAATCGGTGAACAAAAAATAAGTCAGTTAAGGAGTGAAAATCTCGAAAGTCTTGTCTTCAATGGCTCTAAAAATCGCAGTGCGAGCGGCCTAGCAGAAGTAAGCCTCACTTTTGAAAACACCAGAAATTTACTTCCAACCGAATTCCAAACCGTAACCGTTACACGAAAATATTATAAGAACGGCGAAAGTGAATATCGCCTGAATGATGTGAGCTGCCGGTTAAAAGATATTCATAATCTTTTTATGGATACGGGCATCAGCACAGACAGTTATGCCATCATCGAATTGGGAATGGTGGACGATATCATCAAGGATAAAGAGAACAGTCGCCGCAGAATGCTGGAACAAGCAGCAGGAATTTCTATTTATAAAACAAGGAAGCGCGAAGCAAAATTAAAACTTGATGCGACAGAACAAGACCTGGCACGAATAGAGGATTTG
This sequence comes from Chitinophagaceae bacterium, assembly GCA_041691175.1. Lineage (GTDB taxonomy): Bacteria > Bacteroidota > Bacteroidia > Chitinophagales > Chitinophagaceae > Ginsengibacter. The sequence continues at coordinate 2,659 of JBEPVG010000080.1, read as the reverse complement.
CTTTTTGAAATTAACAATCAATTAAAAACTTTAGAAAGCCAGGCGAAGAAAGCAGAGAAGTATTTTGAAGTAAAGAAAGATTATCGCGAACTCAGCATCGAACTTGCAAAAGCTGCACTGGAAGGATTTAATATCACCTACAAAGAATTACATGAGCAACAAAAATCCGAGACAGATAAGCGCATAGAATTTGAAACAGGCATCGCCACAGAAGAAGCCGCTTTGCAAAAAGAGAAAGCTGCAATCATAGAAAAAGAAATTCAGCTACAGAAACAACAACACGCTTTTAATGAAACCAATAATACGGTTCAGGAAAGAGAAAATAAAAAGAACCTGAGCGTTCAGCGTTTGCAATATTTGCGTGAAAGAGAAAGTAGCTTGAAAGATTTTTTACTGAAAGCCGAAGGTCAGTTGAAAGGAATCGAAGAAAGCATTCAGTTTTCAAAATTGCAAATTACTGATGAAGAAAACAAACTGATTGAGCATAAAGAAAATTTAGAAACTTTAAAAAAGAATGCGGAAGAAAAAAGAAATGTTTATGATGTAAAAAGAAGTGCGGTGGACTTGTTGCGACAAACACAAATGCAGTTACAACGAAGTCATTTTGATGCAGAAAAAAAAGTAGCCGTTGCTGATACTTCTATTTACAATTTGCAACGATCCATAGCCCAAATGGAAGAGGAACAAAAGCAGCGCGCTGATAATCTTTCAAATCTTGAAAAAGATAAAAAAGAAAAAGAATCAGAATTAAATGAAAAGAAAAAATCGCTGGAAGAATTAAAAAAACACAACGAGTTTACTAAGGAACAAATCCTTGAAACGCAAGCTGTGCTTGAGAAATTGCGCACTGAGCTTGCAGACGAAAACCGTACGCTTGATTCAAAACAAAATGAACACGATCTTCTGAAAAGCCTGATAGATAAAATGGAAGGTTACCCTGAGAGTGTAAAATTTTTACACAATAATAAATCATGGAATTATACGGCGCCAATTCTTTCCGACATTATTTATGTAAAAGAAGAATATCGTACGGCGGTCGAAAATGTGTTAGAACCTTACCTGAATTATTATGTCGTGGATAATTTAAAAGATGGTTTAACGGCGATTCATTTATTGGATCAAAATAAAAAAGGAAAAGCTAATTTCTTTTTACTCGATCAGCTAAATTCAAAAGAAGACAATAGAATTGTGGAATCTATTAAGAACACAATTCCTGCATTGAATGTGATTGAGATTGATGAAAAATACAGGAACCTTGCAGGTTATCTTTTGCACAATGTTTTCATTGCAGAAAATGAGGAAGCGCTGGAGAATAGTAATGGCCATGTGATACTCGAAAAAACCGGAAAATATGTAAAAGGAAAATATTCTCTAAGCGGGGGAAGCGTCGGTTTGTTTGAAGGGAAAAAGATTGGCCGTGCAAAAAATTTAGAAAAATTAGCAGAGAAAATTAGTGTTCAAAAAGAAAAAGTAAATGCTTTAAAAAATGTTATCAGCCAAAAATCAAATGAAGTAATTGCTTTCAATCAACAGCTGAAAGAAAAAGCGATTCAACAAACGCAACAAACGATTAATGATCTTATCAATACTTCTTATTCTATTCAAAATAAAATAGAAAATATTCTTCATCAAAAAACTGTCTCGGATAATCGCTTAGAAGAAATGAAACAGCAATTGAAGCAAAATCAGGAAGGTATTAAAGATACACGTATAACGCTGCAAACATTGATAGAACAAGAGACACAGCATGATGAGAAAATGAAATTTGCCGACGATGAATTTGTAAAAGCAGAACAGGAATTTAATGAGTCAAACTCTTTATTCAATGATCATAATTTGCAATTAACCCGACAACAAAGCAAAGTAAATTCGATCAGCCAGGAACTGGAATTTAAGAACAGACAATTTGTTGATTTGAATACGCAAATCGCAAACAGCAATGGTCAGTTAAAAGAATCCGCTGAAAATATTTCAGTCACTTCAGCAGAATTAAAAACGCTGGAGCAAGAAGTTATTGCTCTATTAAAAAATAAAGATGCGGAAGAAAAAAAATTAAACGAAGCAGATCAGGCGTATTATAATTTGCGTAACGAATTAAATGAAAAGGAAACCAAACTTCGGCAAAAGCAAAAAAATAAAGAACAAACCGATCAGTTATTAAATGATATAAAAGATAGGCTGAATGAACTAAAGCTTCACCTTGCAGGGATGAAAGAAAGATTGAATGTCGAGTTCAAAGTAGATCTGGACGCGATTCTTGATGAAGAAAGAAATTCAGAGACGCCTTTGGATGAACTGCAGGAAAAATGTGATCGTATGAAAAAGCGTTTGGAAAATATGGGCGAAATAAATCCAACCGCGATTGAAGCTTTTACAGAAATGAAAAAACGTTTTGATTTTATCAAAGAACAAAAAGGCGACCTCGTAACCGCAAAAGAATCATTAATGCAAACTATTGAGGAAGTGGAAACAACCGCTAACCAAAAATTTCTTGACACATTTAACCAGGTGAGAGAAAATTTCCAAAATGTGTTTAAAGCTTTGTTTACTGACGATGATACGGCTGATATGGGTTTGGAAAATCCGTATAATCTTGCAGAAACCGGAATTGATATTGTAGCAAAACCAAAAGGCAAAAGGCCAACAAGTATTACACAAT
>JBEPVG010000079.1:0-7401 GCA_041691175.1 Chitinophagaceae bacterium | reverse complement strand
TCGGGTAGTTGATTAATTGTATCTCCGATTTCATATGATTCTGGGATAGGATTTTCGTTTGCTGTATTATTAATTACGCCGTTTTTTCCTATAACAATAAATACATCATTCCCATTTTCATCACGGTCAGCTTTATAATAAGTGCCGTTTAATTCATATAATTTTTCTCCGTTTATAATTACTGAACGGGCGCCTTTGGGCAATGCAGAAACCGTTGCGCCCATTGGCGCATCAACTACCTCATAGTAGCTTTCATTCTGCCTGTAATAAATTCCGTTGTAATAATAAAATGGAATAGCGCCAATAAAAACAGTGTGATAACCAAAAGGAAGCACATTTATATGTAAACCAAAAGGAGGGAAAATCGGTTGATAATACCCACCATAATATCCGTAAAAATATCCTTGATCATAATAATAAGGATATCCACCGAAATGGATCGAAATAAAACTATGTGGAATTACTCTATAACGAGGTCCGTACATGAACATCGTTCTGCGTCCATAAACATTTCCATAATAAAAATTGTTATGACGATAATTATTATAACCATAATTATTATAACGGTAATTGCTATTTATTACACGGTTTTGCCTGCTATAGGAATTATAACTATTCCTGGAAACTGTTGTTCTTTCCGGAGAATTTACTGAGGTGTTGTTTCTTCGCTGAACTGAAGTTATATTTCTTTGCGGAGTTGATTCGGCCGGATTTCTGATCATCATTCTTCTAGAAGTATTTTCAGTTATCCGAGGCTCAGAAACCCTGTTATTAAATTCTCTTACCGGAGCGGATCGTGTGGCAGATTGCCTTGTGGGTGAAGAAGTATTTCGGGAGTTTCCGGAAGAAACTCTGGAAGTCCTTTCCTGGCCTAATTGCCTCGTTCTTTGCGCACTGACGCTGCTAAAAAGACCTGCAGAAAGGACGGTTACTAAAAATATTTTGAGTATGTTCAGCATAAACTAATTTTTTAAAATTGTTAAACCAAATTTAATTATTTTAAAACGGAGAGTTTTGTTAAATAATTTTATATAGCTCTGACTATTGTAGATGTAATTTTTTGTAAAAGGTTTAATGCATTTTTGAAAGTTCAAAAAAATTAATAAATTTATTTTTCTAAACATTTTTTTCTTTAAATGGAATTTTATAACGTGGTTTTGAAATACTAAGATTTAAATTCGAAACAAAAGTTTAAATTTTTTGTCGTCAATCTATAAAGCAGCTGTGGCTAATCTTATAGATTTCTAAAACATCGTGTGAAATCAATATTGCAAAATGAGTGTGGGATTAGTAATTCCTTGACTATTTTGGTTGCCGACTATTGTTTAAAGAAGCCGGACAATGAAGCGTGGCAACTGGCGCAAAAGATTTTTTCTTTATTAAGAATTATTTTGAACAGTATTAGGGATGGACTCACGGATGTAATGCAAAAATATAGTTATTAATTTGGCAGTTTTAATTTCAATTTTTTAATTCAAGGTAAATAGGGCAGTGGTCACTATGTTTTACCTCAGGGAAAATTTGCACTTTCATAATGCGGTCTGCAAGATTATTTGTAACGTTTATATAATCAATTCTCCAACCTTTATTCTCTAAACGAGTGGTTGGACGCAATACATGCCACCACGTATATTGATGGGGGTCTTTATTCAGATACCGGAATCCATCTGTAAAACCATTCTCTAAAAATTTATCAAACCAGGCCCTTTCTTCGGGCAGAAAACCCGTTGTTTTTTTATTTGAAACAGGATTGTGAATATCTATTTCTTTATGAGCAATATTGTAATCGCCGCAAACAATTAATTTTTTTCTTGTCTTTTTTAATTTATTCAAATAATCTAAAAATTCATCAAGCCAGATATATTTAAAAGCCTGTCTTATCTCGCCACTGGTGCCGGATGGAAAATAAGCACAGATCAAAGTAATGTCTCCAAAATCCGCTCGCAGAACTCTTCCTTCAAAATCACTTTGCTCCTTTCCATGGCCGCGTTCAACATTATCCTGTTCAAGTTTGCTCAAAATTGCAACACCGCTGTAACCTTTTTTTTGTGCCGAAAAAAAATATGGCCGGTAGCCAGTAGATTCAATAGACTCTCGATCTATATCCGATTCATTTGCTTTTATTTCCTGCAGGCAAATAATATCCGCCGGATTGGATTTGAGCCACTCAATAAATCCTTTTTTTATGGCGGCCCTTATTCCATTTACGTTGTAAGAAATGATGCGAATATTTTGGTTCATGCTCGTTCGATTATTAATTACTGGCAAGATAGCAAATCTCGTTATTTGTTGATTCACAGTTTAAAAAGCTACAACTATTTCTTACAAGTTATAATTAAAAGTTTGTCAGTTATCGTAATCTAACTGCGGCCGGAGCCATCTTTCCACTTCTTCAAGCGGCATATTTTTTCTATTTGCATAATCTTCCACCTGGTCTTTTGCAATTTTTCCAATACCAAAATATTTACTTTCAGGATTGGCAAAATACCAACCGCAAACTGATGGTGCAGGATACATCGCCAAAGATTCTGTCAAAGTGATACCAGCGTTTTCTGTGGCATTCAATAATTCAAAAAGTTTATATTTTTCTGTATGATCCGGACAAGCGGGATATCCGGGAGCGGGACGAATGCCGGCATATTTTTCTTCAATCAATTCTTTAGATGAAAGTTGCTCCTCTTTTGCATAACCCCAAAATTCTTTACGAGTTTTTTCATGCAGCAATTCTGCAAAAGCCTCTGCGAGCCTGTCTGCCAGCGCCTGTAACATGATTTTACTGTAATCATCAAATTCTTTATTAAAACGTTCGATATGTGGCTCTAAGCCATGGATAGAAACAGCAAATGCGCCCATATAATCCGTTTTATTTGCTCCTGAATTTGGTTTTATAAAATCGGCCAAAGAAATATTCGGCTGGCCCGGCGCTTTTTTTATTTGCTGGCGCAAAAATTCCAGGTTGAAATTTTTTCCATCATTATTTTTCACTTCAATTGTATCGTTTGAAATAGAATTAGCTTCCCTGAAACCAACTACACCTTTTGCGGTTAGCCATTTTTCTTTGATCAGTTTTTTAAGAAATACCTGCGCTTCTTCATACAATTTGGTTGCTGCTACGCCTATTTTTTCATCCGATAAAATCTGCGGAAATTTTCCATGCATTTCCCATGCAATGAAAAATGGCTGCCAATCCAGGTATTCATAAATTTCATTGAGATCATAATCTTCAAAAACTTTTACGCCGGTGAACGTGGGTTTTACAGGAGTAAAGGTTTCCCAATCAATCGGAAATTTATTTTTTTGCACCTGTTCGAATGGCAATAAAACTTTTGCAGATCTTTTATTTCCAAAATCAGCTTTTAGTTTTTCATATTCAGTTTTTATTCCTGATAAAAAATCACTTTTATTTTCTTTATTTAATAAATTTCCAGCAACAGTTACGCTTCGAGAAGCATCCAACACATGTATGACTCCATGATCATATTCCTGCGCTATTCTAACGGCAGTGTGCAAACGTGAAGTCGTTGCTCCGCCAATCAAAAGAGGAATCTTAAAATCGTTTCTTTTCATTTCTCTCGCTACGTGAACCATTTCATCAAGGGATGGTGTAATCAATCCGCTTAGTCCAATCATTGCCACATTTTTTTCTTTAGCTACTTTTAAAATTTTATCAGCAGGAACCATCACGCCCAAATCAATTATTTCATAACCGTTACATCCTAAAACAACGCCCACAATATTTTTTCCAATATCATGCACATCACCTTTTACGGTGGCCATTAAAATCTTTGCAGGCCCTTCGCCTTCCACATTTAAAATTCCTGCCTCAATATTTGCCTGTTTGGTTTTTTCTTTTTCAGCTTCAATAAAAGGAAATAAATAATTTACACTTTTCTTCATCACACGGGCGCTTTTAACTACCTGTGGCAGAAACATTTTGCCACTCCCAAAGAGATCGCCGACTACATTCATTCCATCCATTAATGGGCCTTCAATCACATCCAAAGGCTTGGGATATTTCAACCGCGCCTCTTCTGTATCTTCTTCAATATAATCGGTGATTCCGTTTACTAACGCATGGCTTAATCGCTTTTGAACTTCCTCCTTTCGCCAGGCTTCATCTTTCACGATTACTTTTCCTTTTGCTTTTACGGTTTCGGCAAATGCCAATAATTTATCCGTTGAATCATCTTTTCTGTTTAAAATAACATCTTCGCATAATTCTTTTAAAACCGGATCTATATTTTCATAAATCTGCAATGCGCCTGCGTTTACGATGCCCATATCCATTCCGGCTTTGATAGCATGATATAAAAATACTGCGTGCATGGCTTCTCGTACCGTATCGTTTCCGCGAAAAGAAAAAGACACATTACTTACGCCACCGCTAATTTTTGTAAGCGGCATCAGCCTTTTTATTTCTCTCGTTGCTTCAATAAAATCAACCCCGTAATTATTATGCTCTTCTATGCCTGTCGCAATCGCGAAAATGTTGGGATCGAAAATAATATCCTGCGGATTGTAACCTGCCTGTTCGGTCAATATTTTATACGCACGTTTACAAATTTCTATTTTACGTTCAATAGTATCTGCCTGTCCTTTTTCATCAAATGCCATTACAACTACGGCAGCGCCGAAACTTTTACAAATAAAAGCCTGCTCAAGGAATTTATCTTCCCCTTCTTTCATCGAGATAGAATTGACAATACACTTTCCCTGAACGCATTTTAGTCCCGCTTCTATAATGGCGAATTTGGATGAATCTATCATCACAGGGATTTTGGCGATGTCAGGCTCGGCTTGTAATAGATTCAAAAAAGTAACCATTGCCTTTTCGCTTTCAAGCAACGCGTCGTCCATGTTTACGTCCAATACCTGCGCGCCTCCTTCTACCTGTTGGCGCGCTACAGACAAGGCTTCTTCAAAATTGCCACTGCGGATTAATCTTGCAAATTTTTTGGAACCGGTAACATTTGTTCGTTCACCGATATTTATAAAAAGAGTTTCGGGCCGCACTATTAAAGGTTCTAACCCTGAAAGCCGTAAATAAGGTTTTATTGTTTTAGTTGTTGACATCTTTATTTTGTTTTTCCGGTTTTCTAAAACCGATGGGTTCCCTGGGTTTATTCTCCTGGATCAATAATTTTTTTAAATAGGCGAAAACTGTTTTTATTTCTTCATCATTTTTTACCAAATGTTGCTCAATCTTTTCAATCTTCATCCAAAGGTCTTTGTTATCAAGGATGAGTTGTTTCATTTTTGTAAAAAGCCTGATGATCTGAATATTTACCTGAATGGCAGTTTCAGAATTTAAAATGCTGGAAAGCATAGCTACCCCTTGTTCGGTAAAGGCGTAAAGTAAGTATTTGGAATGCTTTCCTTTCTCTAAGGTCGCAAATTGCGACCTTAGAGAATTGTATTCATCTTGCGTTACCTGAAACATAAAGTCTTCGGGAAACCTAGTTGTGTTTCGTTTTACCGCTTCATTTAAACGTTTAACTTCCACACCATACATTTCTGCCAAATCCCTATCCAGCATTACTTTCAATCCGCGAATGACATAAATCTTTTCCAAAATATTTTCTTCTGAAACTTTCACAATTGGTAAATTTGATTTTGGCATTTTTAATGTTCTTTATTGTTTTAAAAATTCTTTAAGATCGCAATTCGCGACCTTAAAGAAGCCTGATATTCAAAATATTGATATCGCAAATTGCGATATCAAACAAAAAGCGTCCAAAGAACTGATTTGATATGCCAATCTGGAATAATAAATTCTTTTTGAAAATTCAATCTTGAAGTCGCAATTTGTGACTTCAAGATATTGGACAGTTCGCGACATGTCCCTACGCATTCTCCATTACCGGTAACTTCCTTGCTTCAAATTTTTTCACATTTTCAGCAATATGCCTTATGTGATCAGGTGTGGTGCCGCAACATCCGCCTACAATATTTACAAACCCTTCTTTAGCCCAATCTTCAATAATATGTGCTGTTTCTTCAGGCTGTTCATCATATTCTCCAAAAGCATTTGGCAAACCGGCATTGGGATAGGCAGATGTATAACAGCTTGCTATCTCACTTAATTCTTCAATATGCGGACGCATTTCTTTGGCGCCTAAAGCACAATTTAAACCCACACTTAATGGATTGGCATGAGATACGGAAATATAAAATGCTTCCAAAGTTTGTCCGCTCAAAGTTCTTCCACTGGCGTCCGTGATAGTGCCACTAATCATTATAGGAAGCTCGTCTTTTTTATTATCTCTGAAATATTTCTTTATCGCATAGATCGCTGCTTTTGCATTGAGCGTATCAAAAATAGTTTCTACCAAAAGCAAATCTACACCGCCATCTACTAGCCCTTTTATTTGTTCGTAATATGCATTGGCTACTTCATCAAAAGTTACGGTTCGGAAACCCGGATTATTTACATCGGGCGAAAGACTTAATGTTTTATTCAAAGGCCCAATTGCGCCTGCAATGAATTTGCAATTATTTGCTTGTTTATTGTCTGAAACAAATTCATCAATTGCTTTTCTCGCGCATTGTGCAGCGGCCACATTTAATTCATAAGCCAGCGACTGCATATCATAATCTGCCTGTGCGATAGAGGTGCTGCTGAAAGTATTGGTTTCAATAATATCGGCACCTGCTTCCAGATAAGCTTTGTGAATTGCCTGAATAATCTTAGGCTGAGTGAGGCTCAGTAAATCATTGTTTCCTTTTACATCTTTATGCCAGTCTGTAAATCGCTCGCCCCGATAATCTTTTTCTTCCAGTTTGTATTGCTGAATCATCGTGCCCATTGCGCCATCAATAATTAAGATGCGTTCGTCAAGGCATTGTTGAATTGTTCTTTCCATTTATTTTAAATTGTTTTTAAATCAGGTTGTTTAATTTTTCCATTCACTGAATTATCATTATTTTTTAAAGTATATCTTAGCCACACAAATCCCAAAATGCCTGAAGCCAGTGAAGCAAGTAATACTGCTATTTTTGTTTCCGTAATTAATGCTGCATCCTGGTAAGCCAGCAACGTAATAAAAATCGACATAGTAAAACCGATTCCTGCTAAGGAACTAACTCCCAGAATATGTTTCCATTTTAAATCAGAAGGCAAAGTGCTTACTCCAAGCGAAACTGAGATAAAACTAAATAAGAAAATCCCTAAAGGTTTCCCAATTATTAATCCGGCAAAAATACCAAGACTTCCGTGTGTGGCTAAACCATTATTCCATCCTGGCGCAAATGTAATCGCAGTATTAGCTAATGCAAAAAGTGGAAGGATAATCAATGATACCGGCTTATGCAACCAATGTTCTATACGGTTGGAAAGAGATTCTTTTTCACCATTATTAAACGGAATTACAAAAGCCAATAAAATTCCGGCCAGTGTAGAAT
>JBEPVG010000078.1:0-7419 GCA_041691175.1 Chitinophagaceae bacterium | reverse complement strand
GTGTATAAGAGACAGGGTTTAGTAATGGAAATCATCATCATTACAGCAATGAAAAATTTATTCCTGAATGTTCTTTTGAATATTTTTCTTCTGTAGCAAAAGCAAGTGATTCTACTTTGTTTCCAAAAGAATCGGGAGAAAATGTAAATGCTTTTTTAGCTAGAATAAAACCAATAATTTATGATCCCAAAGTGGAACCCAAACTTGTAAACCTCACTCAGAATGTAGACAATGTAACAACTTCTTCTGTAAATTTTTATGAAAACGTAAATCAAAAAGAAGTAGAAGATTTTTATTCAAAATTTAATTCAAAAGGAAACGAACCTGAATGGGGATTAAACAGTAAAGTTGAAAAAGACAGCGCCGGAAATGTGGTTGAAAAAGTGTGGAAAGTAGGCGGAATGTACTCTTTGGCGATTGAAAAAATTATTGACTGGCTCGAGAAAGCGATTGTGGTAGCAGAGGATAGTGAACAAAAAACAGCGCTTCAGCTCCTCGTTCAATTTTATAAAACCGGCGATCTTCATACCTGGGATCAATACAATATTGCATGGGTAAAAGATGTTAACAGCAGGCTTGATGTGGTGAATGGATTTATAGAAGTTTACTTCGATCCGTTGGGAAAAAAAGGGAGCTGGGAAAGCGTGGTTTCGATGAAAGATTTGGAGGCAACAAAAATTATAAAAACGATTGCTGATCAGGCGCAATGGTTCGAAGATCATTCGCCGATTTTACCACAAGACAAAAAGAAGAATGTAAAAGGAATTATAGCGAAGGCGATCACCGTGATTGTGGAAGGTGGAAGCGCTACGCCAAGTACACCGATTGGAATTAATCTTCCAAATAATGAATGGGTAAGAAAAGATTATGGTTCTAAATCTGTTGCTTTGAGCAATATAGTGCATTCATATAATGTGGCCAGCGCTACCAATGGCATGCTGGATGAATTTGCAATAAATGATTCTGTAAAAGCGCGTATTAAAAAATGGGGCGATCTCTCCGAAGATTTGCATACCGATATGCATGAAGCAATTGGTCATGCTTCAGGGCAATTAAATCCCGGTGTAGAAACGCCTGATAAAACTTTAAAAACGTACGCCTCTGCGCTTGAAGAAGCCCGCGCTGATTTGGTTGGATTGTATTTTATCATGGATCCAAAATTAATTGAAATTGGTGTGATGCCTTCGCTGGAAGTAGGAAAAGCCCAATACGATATGTATATGATGAATGGATTAATGACACAGCTCGTTCGACTGAAACCCGGTGCAGACCTGGAAGAAGCGCACATGCGCAACCGTCAGTTGAACGCGATGTGGGCTTATCAAAAAGGTAAAAAGGATAACGTTGTGGAGTTTGTAAAAAAGAATGGAAAGACGTATGTGCAGATCAACGATTATAACAAATTGCGTGATCTTTTTGGACAACTTCTTCGCGAAATCCAGCGGATAAAATCTGAGGGAGATTATAATGCGGGCAAAAGTCTGATTGAAACTTATGGCGTAAAAGTAGATCATACATTGCATAAAGAAGTGTTGCAACGCTATCAAAAATTAAACATAAAACCGTACAGTGGTTTCATTCAGCCGGTACTGGTTCCGGTAATGAATGGCGATAAAATAACTGACGTTAAAATTGAATATCCAACTAATTTCTTTGACCAGATGATGGAGTACGGGAAAAATAACTCTTATTTACCCACAAAAAACTAAGAAAGTAAAATAAATTTTTTTTTATAGAAAATCGCAGTAGATAATTTTTGCTGCGATTTTTTTTATTTTTAAAGCCTCTCTTTTTGTAAAAGCAAACTACAGTAAATGAACCTTTATTTAATATTTCTAATTTCTTTTTTTGGGGAAGGATGTCAACAACAATCTAAAAGAAATTTCTTTTCATTTAAGCAATAATAATATTTTGGCTAAATGGGAAAATTGAAATTTACCAGCGTTTATGCATGTTTTAAATCATTTATTGTTAAAAATATTTTTATTAATTTTCATAACACGAAACAGGAATAGTATTTTCTTGTAATAAATTATTATTTCACTTAAAAATAATTATCATGGAAGAAAACAAACTGAATCGCTCCAAGGAACCGGATAATTTCGAAGATCCAAACTGGAATTATGATCCGCGAAATGAGAGTTATTATTTGGGAAGAATTAATAAATCGGGGAATAATGATTTGGATATGCGTTATTATACCGACGGACACAGCGACCGCTATTATAGAAATGACGAAATGGAAGAGAAAAATAACATGCCGAATAGTGATTCTGAAATAAAAGATCCGTATAAAAATAATGACTTTGAAGGCCATAGAAAAAGAAACTATGATCCCAAAGAGCCACATGGCGGAAAATGAAGGTATTTTGACAGATGCCGTTCAAAAAATTCCATCTCCTTTTTTCGTTTTAAATTTGCCTGATGGAGGAAAAGAAAAGGCGAAAAAAATTATAGATCTTGGTGTGCTGAGAAAAGTTTTTGCTTATGCTTTGCCATATAAAAACAAGATTTACCTCTCCATTTTTCTTTCTATCATTCTGGCAGTTCTTTCGCCGTTGCGACCTTACCTGATTCAATATACTGTGAATCATTTCATAAAGGATAAGGATCTGTATTGGCTTATCCTTATCACGATTATCCAGATAGGAATGTTACTTCTTGAAACCGCGCTGAGATTTTATTTTGGATATATCACTTCGTGGCTGGGACAAACAGTTGTAAAAGATTTAAGGGTGACTGTGTATAAAAAAGTATTGAATTTAAATCTCTCTCAATTTGATAAAACGCCGATCGGAACTTTAACTACCAGGACGGTTAATGATATTGAATCAATCAATGAAATTTTTGCAAATGGATTGATCCCAATCATCTCTGATTTGTTGTCAATCATTTCTATTTTGTTGTTCATGTTTTTCCAGGATTGGCGGTTGTCTTTAATAAGTCTCGCACCATTTCCAATCCTGGTTGTTGCTACTTATTTTTTTAAAGAAAGTGTAAACAAGTCTTTTATAAAAGTAAGAAATGCCGTGGCAGCTCTAAATGCTTTTGTACAGGAGCATATTACAGGAATGAGTGTGGTACAGGCTTTTGCTGTAGAAGATAAAGAATTTAATAAGTTTAATGAAATTAATAAACAACATCGGAATGCAAACATTAAAGCAATTTTTGCATACTCGGTTTTTTTCCCGATAGTTGAAATTGTACTTGCGTTTTCTATTGGCCTATTGGTTTGGTGGGGCGGAAATTATTCTGCCAATCCAGGTGTAATTATTGCGTTTATAATGTATTTGAATTTATTGTTCAGACCACTCAGGCAAATTGCTGATAAATTTAATGTGCTCCAAATGGGAATGGTAGCGAGCGAAAGAGTTTTTAAAGTTCTGGCAAATGAAGATGTAACGCCCAATACACACCAGGGAATGCATTCAGGAAATTTAAAGGGGGAAGTAGAATTTAAAAATGTTTGGTTTGCTTACAACAAAGAAGATTATGTTTTAAAAGATATAAATTTTAAAATAAATCCCGGTGAAACGCTCGCAATTGTTGGCCACACAGGTAGTGGCAAAACTTCTATTATCAGTTTGCTAAACCGTCTTTATCCAATCAATAAGGGGGAAATAAAAATTGACAATCACAACATCAAAGATTATGATATTGATTTCCTGAGAAGCAGAATAGCTGTGGTTTTGCAGGATGTTTTTTTATTCAGCGGCTCGGTTTTAGATAATATTACTTTGAGAAATCCATCTATAAAAAGAGCGCAGGCTATCGAAGCGGCGAAAATGATTGGCGTTCATAATTTTTTGATGCAATTACCCGGAGGTTATGATTATAATGTTATGGAAAGAGGCGCCACACTATCTCTTGGACAAAGACAATTATTATCTTTTATCCGCGCGCTCTTGTACAATCCTTCGATCCTTATTCTTGATGAAGCCACTTCTTCTATTGACAGTCAAAGTGAATTACTTATTCAAAATGCAATTGATAAATTGATCAGTGGTAGAACGTCTATTGTGATTGCGCATCGGTTATCTACCATTCGCAAAGCAAGTAAAATAATGGTTTTAGATAAAGGAGAAATCAAAGAAATGGGCACACATAGTGAACTTATGAATCTCCAGGGACATTATTATAATTTACATAAAATTCAATTTGAAATACAGGAAAGCGCTGCCTTCCTTTCCTCTAAAGCGTAAATACAGTAAATAAACAAATTCCTTTGATTTTTATTTTCCGGAAATATTTATTTGTAATCCATCATAAGCGAGCTGAATATTTTGAGGAAGCTCATTATTTACTTCTTCATGTAAACCCATCTGGTGGCTGATATGCGTTAAATATGCGGTGGGAATTTTTAATTCTTTTACCAAATCAATCGCCTGTTGCAAATTGAAATGAGAGATGTGTTCTTTTTTTCGCAAAGCATTTACCACCAGAATTTCACTTCCTTTTATTTTTTCTTTTTCCTGGTCTTCAATTCTATTGGCGTCCGTGATGTAAGTAAATTTTCCAAAGCGAAAACCAAGCACAGGCATTTTTAAATGATGAACAAGAATCGGGATTACGGGGATATCACCAACTTTAAAAGGCTTATCTGTTATTGTATGTAAAGTAATATCCGGAATACCTGGGTATTTTTTTTCTGAGAAAATGTAATAATATTCTCTTCGAAGTGCTTCTTCTGTAAGTTTGTTTGCATAAACTTCTACCGGTTTCTTTTGAAAAAAATTGAAAGCTTTTATGTCATCCAGGCCAGCTATGTGGTCTTTGTGCGGATGCGTAAAAATTACCGCGTCTAATTTTTTTACATTTTCACGTAACATTTGTGAACGAAAATCAGGGGTTGTATCTACAATCAAAGTGGTGGTTTCACTTTTGACTAAAATGCTGCTGCGTAATCTTTTGTCCTTTTCATTTTTAGAAGTGCAGATCGCACAACCGCAGGCAATCATGGGTACGCCGCCGCTGGTACCGGTGCCAAGAAAAGTAATTCGAAGATCAGGATAACTCACTTTTCAAAGCTATAAAATAATTCACCGGCCGAAATACGAAATCAGAAATAATTAAAATTTATTTTGGTAAACTTTCAGTTTTGGCCATTATTTCTTCGTACAATTTTTGAGAATCATGGGTCAGGGAATCATAATTAATTTTTAAAACGGGAATAATATCCATCAGTGTATTAATCCTTCCTTCAGGGATTAAAAATTTATTTAAAACGACCACTTTTTTATCTTCCAGGATGCAATAGCCACTTTGGAACGAGCCACGTTCGTAGCGAACGATATAACTTGCTTCGTCCAGAATCTTTTCTAATTTATTTAAAGTAGCTTGATTGTATTTCAAAAGAAAACAGGTTTTTATTACGGCAACAAATTTACGCAAATCGTTTTAATTTCTGTGTTACAAAAATTATAAGCATTAATTTTACCCAACTCAAAAACAGGAAGAATTGTGGCAGATATTATTAATTTATTACCCGAAAATATTGCAAACCAAATAGCTGCCGGAGAAGTTATTCAAAGGCCGGGGAGCGCTGTAAAAGAGTTGCTTGAAAATGCCGTAGATGCCGGGGCTTCCGAAATAAAGTTGTACGTAAATGATGCCGGTAAAGCTTTGGTTCAAGTGATTGACAACGGCAAAGGGATGAGCGAAACTGACGCCAGGATGAGTTTTGAACGCCACGCCACCTCTAAGATAAAAAACATTGATGACCTTTTTCATATTAAAACAATGGGTTTTCGGGGAGAAGCTTTGGCCAGTATCGCCGGCGTTGCACAGGTAGAATTAAAAACAAAAAAAGCGGGAGAAACGGTTGGAACTTTTATTGAAATAGAAAACAGCGTGGTAAAATCGCAGCAACCTGTGGCTACGAGTGAAGGCACCAATATTTCCATGAAAAACTTATTTTTTAATGTGCCTGCAAGAAGAAATTTCTTAAAAAGTAATGCATCTGAATTGCGCCAGATCGTTGATGAATTTATTCGCGTGGCGATGTCTTTTCCTTCTTTATTTTTCTCCCTAACTTCTAACGGCCAGGAAGTTTTTCATTTAGAGAAAGGATCTTTAAAACAAAGGATCATTCAGATCCTTGGAAATAATTATTCAGCAAAAATTGTAAGCGTAAAGGAAGAAACAGATTACATGAATATTTATGGCTTCGTAGGTAAGCCTGAAACTGCAAAAAAAACGCGTGGCGATCAATATTTTTTTGTCAATAACCGGTTCATAAGAAGCGCTTATCTCAATCATGCGGTGATGAATGCTTTTAGTGAAATGATCGCCAAGGATAGTTTTCCGATGTACACTTTATTTATTGATATCGATCCTTCGAGACTGGATATTAATGTGCATCCGACGAAGCAGGAAATAAAATTTGAAGACGAAAAAATTATTTATGCTTTTGTGCAATCAGCGGTGAAGCATGCGCTGGCTCAATATTCTGTAACGCCAACCCTGGATTTTGAACTTGATAAATCTATTCAGCAAACTGATGCGGTGAGTAAACCTTTTACACCTGAGAAACAATTTTCGGCAACCGGAACTTCTTTATACAACACATTTACGAAAAAAAACCAGGCACATTTTATAGATAGCAAAAGCGATCTTGGAACATGGGATGATAATTTATTAAAACAATATAGTTCAGAAAAAAAGGTTCAACAAACGGAGAATTTTTATCCGGCTTCTTTTAATAAAACGGGTTTGCCAAAGGCAAATAAAAACCCAACATCAGAAGATTTTTTCCAAATTCAGAAAAGTTTTATTGTTGCGGAAAATGAAAATGGATTTTTGGTAATTCATCAGCAAAATGCGCATGAAAGAATATTATATGAGCGATTTACAGAAGCGATGAAAGGTAAGCCCATCGCTATTCAAAGAAGTTTATTTCCAACTGCTATTGAGCTCGCTGCGGCGGATGCAGTATTGTTGAATGAACTTTTGCCTGATTTAAATATTCTTGGGTACGAGGTAGAACCTTTTGGCAATAATAGTTTTGTAATTCAAGGTTCGCCTGCAGATGTACCGGATGGAAATGAAAAGGATTCATTGGAAAAAATCCTGGAACAGTACAAGCATTTTAATATGGATATGAGTTTTAGCAAAAGAGAAAAATTATTGCGTTCGATGGCCTGGCAACAATCAGTAAAAGCAGGAACCTATTTATCTGAAAAAGAAATGAAAACGCTTATTGAAGATTTGTTCAATTGCAATATCAATAACACTACGCCAACAGGAAAACCTGTTTTCCTTGAATTTAAAAAAGAAGAATTGGATAAAATGTTTGGGAGGTAATGATAGCTGCTTAATTATACTTTTATTGCGTTCTAAAAAGTAATTAAAAAAGTGAAGGAGAAAGCGTTCGGATCTTGTTAATAAAGCCTCCAATTTTCTACTTTAAATCTCTTTAAC
>JBEPVG010000077.1:0-7434 GCA_041691175.1 Chitinophagaceae bacterium | reverse complement strand
TTCTCTTATGGATAATTGGTGTGGCTGCCTTATTTTTGCAAAATTAAAATTCCAGTTTTGATACAAACATTTTTACAAATTCAAACTGTAAACAGCACCTCCAATTATCTGCCGATAGGCATTCAACTTATCTTCGCTGCGGCGTTATTGTCATTAATGATTTATGGAACAAACGTTTTAGGTCCGAAAAGAAAAACAGCCGACAAACTCGCAAATTTTGAAGGTGGAATAGAGATACAGGGAAATGCAAGAAAACCGATAGCGGTAA
Source organism: Chitinophagaceae bacterium (assembly GCA_041691175.1). Lineage (GTDB taxonomy): Bacteria > Bacteroidota > Bacteroidia > Chitinophagales > Chitinophagaceae > Ginsengibacter. Next base: position 7,166 of record JBEPVG010000077.1, on the reverse strand, counting down.
AATATTTCCTTGTAGCGATTTTGTTTGTTTTGTTTGACGTGGAAGTTATTTTCTTTTATCCTTATGCGGTTAATTTCAGGGAATTAGGCTGGGAAGGTTTTGGCGCTATTTGCATGTTTGTAGGATTTTTTATCCTGGGATTAATTTATATCATTAAAAAAGGTGGATTGGATTGGGAAGGAGAAAGCTAAGGTGAAGAGGTGAAGATTTAAAAAAAATGAAAATTTTAATTAGCACACAAACTAATTAGTAAATTAAAAAATTAAAGAAATGGCACGTCCTGTTCAATATAATATTACTGACAAACCTTTAGAAAAACCATATTCTATTGTTGAAGGTCCGGAAGGTTATCCCGGTCAGGGTTTTTTTGCATCCAGGTTTAGTGATGTAGTTGGTTTGGCAAGAAAAAATTCCATCTGGCCTTTGCCTTTTGCAACCAGTTGTTGCGGCATCGAATTTATGGCTTTGATGGCCTCTCATTACGACCTTGCAAGGTTTGGGTCTGAACGAGTAAGTTTTACTCCACGTCAATGCGATCTTTTAATGGTAATCGGAACGATAGCTAAAAAGATGGCTCCGGTAGTAAAGCAGGTTTATTTGCAAATGGCAGAGCCACGTTGGGTTATGGCAATGGGAGCCTGCGCCAGCAGCGGTGGAATTTTTGATACGTATTCGGTTCTCCAGGGAATTGACCAGATTATACCTGTTGACGTTTACGTACCTGGTTGCCCTCCCCGCCCTGAAGCAGTGATTGACGGTTTTTTAAGAGTGCAGGATTTGGTGGGAAATGAAAATTTAAGAAGACGTAATGCGCCAAGATATAAAGAGTTGATGGAAACTTATGGTATTCAATAAAAAGGTTTTAGAATTTTCAAATTGTGTAATTTTCAAATTGAGACATGGCTTTAACGAATGAAATAATCAGGAGTAAATTAATCGAAAAATTCGGTGAGCAACTTACTGGTTGGGAAGAGCCCTATGGCATGCTCACTTTTACTTCGGATAAAAATCTCAACCTGAAAGTGCTACAATATCTTTTTGATGACGCTGAATTGGGATTTAAATTTATGACAGATTTGTGCGCGGTTCATTTTCCGAACCAGGAAGGAAAAGAATTGGCTGTTGTATATCATCTTCACAATCTAAAAGAGAATGTGCGTATTCGTTACAAAGTATTTACAGATATTAAAAAGCCTGACGTTTTCAGCGCTTATGCGTTGTTCTCAGCTGCAAATTGGATGGAACGTGAAACATTTGATTTTTATGGGGTAAATTTTGTAGGACATCCGAATTTAAAAAGAATTTTGAATGTAGACGAAATGGAATATTTTCCATTAAGAAAAGAATATCCATTGGAAGATCAAAAGCGCACGGATAAAGATGATGAAATGTTTGGTCGGTAGTCAAAATCATTTTGTTTCGTTTAGTAAACCAATAAATAATTCGGATTCTTATTTAATAAAAGTTGGATTGTTTAAAAGTCTCTACAGTAAACAAAGAAATAAGATGAATATTCATTTTCAACAAATTAAAACAGTAAAACATTGTACACTTTTTTCAAAAAATATAAACAAGTAGCAATTAACGCGTTTATCCTGGTATGCCTTGTTCTTGCTGGGTTTGATTTTGGTAAAGATTTTTTTCTGGGCGCCGCATCAGGAGCGGTTTTGGTGATGCTTGGAGAAAGCATTGTTCATTTAAAAAATGCAAAGCAACAGGAAAGAGAGCGCAATGAAAAAATTTTTCAATAGTTACCTACAATGTTCTTTTAAAAAGAAAAAATAAAAATGAGTGAACACGTAACTTTACCGGAAGGAAATGTTGAAAAACATACAACAACAATAAATCTTGGTCCAACGCATCCTGCTACTCATGGCGTGTTTCAAAATATAATTGAGCTGGATGGCGAAACAATCGTGAGCGCTGTGCAAACGGTGGGTTATATTCACCGTGCCTTTGAAAAAATTGCCGAACATCGGGCACCCTACCAGATTACCACACTTACGGATAGATTAAATTATTGTTCCGCGCCGCTAAATAACTTTGGCTGGCACATTACCTGCGAAAGATTATTGGGAATAAAAACGCCAAAGCGGGTAGATTATCTCCGCATTATCATCATGGAACTTTCAAGAATTTCAGATCACCTGATTTGCAATTCAATTGTGGGTGTTGATACGGGCGCTTTTTCGGGATTCTTGTATTTAATGCAATATCGTGAGCTTATTTATGAAATTTATGAAGAAATATGCGGCTCACGCCTGACAACTAACATGGGAAGAATTGGTGGTTTTGAAAGAAATTTTACCAACCAGGCTTTTGAGAAATTAGAGCGGTTTATGAAAGAATGGCCTCCGGCCTTAAAAGAATTTAATGAGCTTTTTATAAGAAACAGAATATTTATGGATCGGACAATTGGCGTTGGGCCAATCTCTGCCGAACGAGCATTGAATTATGGTTTTACGGGCCCGAACCTGAGAGCGGCCGGTGTAGATTATGATGTAAGAATTCACACGCCCTACAGCAGTTATGAAGATTTTAATTTCACTATTCCGGTTGGTTCTACCGGAGATTGCTACGACCGGTTTTTGGTGCGCGACCAGGAAATGTGGCAGAGTTTGGAAATCATTAAACAAGCGTATCAAAAGGTGCAGGAATTTAAAGGTGCTGAAGCGGAAGTTTATCATGCAGACGTTCCGGAATTTTATTTGCCTGATAAAAAAGATGTTTACACAAAAATGGAAGCCCTCATTTATCATTTTAAAATAATCATGGGTGAAACACATTTGCCGGTTGGGGAAATTTATTCTGCCATTGAAGGAGCGAATGGCGAGCTTGGTTTTTATTTAATCACAGATGGCGGAAGATCACCTTACCGCCTGCATTTCAGAAGGCCGTGTTTTATTTATTACCAGGCCTATTCTGAATTGACAAAAGGTGGATTATTGAGCGACGCGATTATTACAATGAGCAGTTTAAATCTGATAGCCGGAGAGCTGGATGCTTAGAAAATAAATAATAAGGCATAAGTTTTAAGTTATAAGTTAGGGAGAAGGAAAGAAATATAAAACCCCTCGTGAGAAAAGTAAACTTTTGCAGAAGCTGAGATTCTTGATGATGAGTATTGGGCGAATGCAAGCGAAAAAGAAAGATTGCAGGAATTGGTAGATCTTAGAAATACGTTTTTTGGAGATGCTGATCAAAGAATAAAAAAGGTAGTTTCAAAAAGAAAAAGGTTTGAAGAAGAAGATTAGTTTCGAAAAAGATATTCTGGACATTTTGGCAATAAGCATGATCTTTTAATTGTGAAACAAAAATCTGGACGGCCACAGGATATTTCTGATGTGAGTAATCTTAAAAAAAGAAATAAGAAAAACAAATGAGTGTACAATTTTCACCAGAAAAATTAGATATAGTAAATGAACTGATAAAGCAATACCCCGAAGGAAAAAGTAAAAGTGCTTTATTGGGAGTGCTTCACATAGCACAGGATGAATATGGTTGGTTAAGTGTGAACACGATGGATTATGTTGCTTCTCTACTAAAACTTCAACCGATTGAAGTTTATGAAGTTGCAACATTTTATAGCATGTTTCATCTGAAACCCGTTGGGAAGTATGTATTTGAAGTTTGCCAAACGGGTCCTTGTATGCTGAGAGGATGTGACCAGATAATTGACTATATTCAGCAGAAATTAAACATCCGGGTCGGTGAAACGACTGAAGATGGAATGTTTACTTTAAAAACTGTTGAATGTCTTGGCGCCTGTGGTTACGCTCCAATGATGCAAATGGGTAAATATTATAAAGAACATTTAACACGCGAAAAGGTGGACGAGATAATTGAAGAATGCCGGAATAACAGTGCAAAAAACAATTAAAACTTTTTATGATGGAAGCGATTATTCCATATTTGACTTTTAATGGAAACGCCTCAGAAGCGCTTCAATTTTATAGTAAAGCGCTAAATGGCGAGGTGGATTTTAAACAAACCTTTGGAGAATCTCCAATGGATTCTGCAGCTGAACAGAAAGATAAAATCATGCATGCCAGTTTCAAAGCATGAGAATTACATTTCATGGTTTCGGATACAATGCAGGGCCAATCTGTAACTTCCGCAAGTAATTTGTCGCTTTCACTAAACTTTAATGATGCCGGTGAAATGAATAAAATATTTGCTTCACTATCCGAAGGCGGAAAGGTGACGATGGAATTGCAGGATACATTTTGGGGAGCAAGATTTGGAATGTTAGAAGATAAATACGGTTTTAGTTGGATGTTCAATCATGATTATAAGAAATAAATTTCATTTAGAAATTAATTATGACAAAGAAATTATTATTAAATAAAGTAAATATTCCGGGCATAAAAAGCTTTGATGTTTATCGTCGGGAAGGTGGTTATCAAAGTGTGGAAAAAGCATTGAAAATGCAAATCGCTGACATTGTAGAAGAAGTAAAGAAAAGCGGATTGAGAGGCCGTGGCGGCGCAGGCTTCCCGACAGGATTAAAATGGAGTTTCCTGGCAAAACCAGAAGGCGTTGCCCGTTATCTTGTTTGTAATGCAGACGAAAGTGAGCCGGGAACTTTTAAAGATCGGTATTTGATGGAATATATTCCTCATCTTTTGATAGAAGGAATGCTTATTTCTTCTTATGCTTTGGGTAGCACTGTTTCATACATCTATATACGTGGCGAATACGATTGGGTGGCAGATATTCTGCAGGAAGCGATCAAAGAAGCAAAACAAAATGGTTTTTTAGGAAAAAATATTCTAGGTAGCGGCTTCGACTGTGAAATTTATCTTTATCGTGGAGCCGGCGCTTATATCTGTGGAGAAGAAACGGCGCTTTTGGAAAGCCTGGAAGGGAAAAGAGGACTTCCAAGGATTAAACCACCTTTTCCTGCCATAAAAGGTGTTTGGGGCTGCCCGACCGTGGTGAATAATGTAGAAACAATTTGCGCGGTAGTGCCAATCATTAATGAAGGCGGAGAGGCGTATTCTAAAATTGGAATCGGTAAATCAACCGGAACGAAATTAATATCAGCATGTGGAAATATAAATAAACCCGGAGTTTATGAAATAGATATGACCATCACGGTAGAAGAATTTATTTACAGCGACGAATATTGTGGTGGAATTGCAAATGGAAAAAGATTGAAAGCGTGCATTCCTGGCGGTTCTTCAGTGCCCATTTTGCCCGCAAATCTTTTATTAAAAACAGCCAAAGGCGAACCGCGACTTATGAATTACGAAAGCCTTGCTGATGGCGGATTCATAACCGGAAGCTCTATGGGATCAGGTGGATTTATTGTATTGGATGAAGATCAATGTGTCGTAAAACATACCTATACGATTTCCCGTTTTTATCATCATGAGAGTTGTGGCCAATGTTCGCCATGTCGTGAAGGAACAGGCTGGCTGGAAAAAATATTTTATAATATTGAAAACGGACGGGGCAAAATGAAAGATATTGATCTTCTGTGGGATGTACAAAGAAGGATTGAAGGAAATACCATTTGTCCTTTTGGAGATGCCGCCGCATGGCCTGTTGCAGCAGCGATCAGGCATTTCAGGGATGAATTTGAATGGCACATATTAAACCCCGAAGAATGTTTAATTAGAAATTATGGGTTGGCACATTATGCGGATCCGTTGGAAAATACAGTTACAGTGTAAGAAATATTTTGAATACTAACAAACAGATACAAGAAGTAACAGATATCGTATAAACGATAAAAAATGAAACGATAATGCCAGAAGAACAAAAATTATTTAAAATAACCATAGACGATATAACGATAGAAGTACCGCAGGGAACTACTATCCTGAATGCAGCAAGGAAGATTGGTCCGGAAGTAGCTCCACCTACCATGTGTTATTACAGTTCGCTTGAAGGTAGTGGAGGTAAATGTCGTACCTGCCTGGTAGAAGTTGCCGCTGGTTCTACCAAAGATCCACGTCCTATGCCTAAATTAGTGGCTTCGTGCAGAACTGAAGTAATGGATGGCATGATCGTAAAGAATGTTACCAGCGAAAGAGCGCTGGACGCACGCAGAGGAATTGTAGAATATCTACTGATTAACCATCCTTTGGATTGTCCCATTTGTGACCAGGCGGGGGAATGTTATTTACAGGATTTGAGTTACGATCATGGCACAGAAGGAACACGCTATGAATTTAAAAGAAGAACTTTTGTAAGGGAAGACATCGGCCCATATATTCAGCTTCACATGACACGTTGCATTCTGTGTTATCGTTGTTTGATGGTGGCTGATCAACTAACAGATTCGCGATCTCAGGGCATTTTATTGAGAGGAGATGTTTCAGAAATTTCTACTTATATCTCCAAAGCAATTGATAATGATTTTAGTGGAAATATGATTGATGTTTGTCCGGTTGGTGCTCTGACTGATCGCACTTACAGATTTAAAAACCGCGTTTGGTTTTTGAAACCGGTTGATGCACACAGGGACTGTGATAAATGTTGTGGGAAAGTGACTTTATGGAATCGGGGTGAAGAAGTATTTCGCGTTACTTCCCGTAAAGATCCTTTTGGTGAAGTGCAGGTAATCGATGGAAAAGCAGCCTGGATTTGTAATACCTGCCGATTTGAAAAGAAAAACACTTCGGATTGGATTATTGAAGGGCCTACCAAAGTACACCGTCATTCAGTAATTTCCACCAATCATTATTTGAAAAAAGTGGTTCCCCCCGATCCTTTAAATAAAGTTCTCAATGGGCGTTCTCCATTGTTATTAATGGACATAAATGAGGTGAGCCAGGTAAATACTTCTGATATTGATTTGAGTATTTTACCGGGCCCCGCCACATCTACCACTTTTATAGAGCGTGACGAAGAAAAAGAAATTAAGGAAACGAGTGCGGAAAGATTATCAATTAATGACCATAAAAAACCATAATTAAATTTTTAGTTTTAAAGCCCATGTATTTAAACCAAATTCTTTTAACCATCGACTGGAGTTTATTCACAGAAAAAATAGTTTTAATTATCGTTGTGGTAATGGTTTCTCTTTTTGTGGCGATGTATTCAACTTATGCGGAGCGCAAAGTAGCAGCATTTATGCAGGACAGGCGCGGTCCAAACAGAGCCGGCCCTTTTGGAATTCATCAACCAATGGCCGATGGAATGAAATTATTTTTTAA
>JBEPVG010000076.1:0-7603 GCA_041691175.1 Chitinophagaceae bacterium | reverse complement strand
ATAAAGGGTACGAGGCAAACGGAAAGATAAAGAAGGATAATTCCAATGTTGACAATAACTAAAACAGTTCGAAAAAAGGATCGCGTTTTCTCTAACATAAAATCAAAACGATAATGAATAATCCGGAAAGATAAAGACGGAAACTATAATAAAATACTAAAGTGGTAATGGAGATTATTCTTTTAAACTTTAGTCGCTCAATTCACCAGGACGCGGTCCGGAACAATCAATCAATATTGCAAATCTGTTTCTACAGGGTAATGATCTGAAAAAGGAACATGAAGGATTTGAAACTGGTTTACTTTAAAACTCCTGCTTGCTAAAATATAATCTATCCTCAAAGTGGGAGAAATAATTCCGAAACTTTTCCTCGTGGTTCTTCCTGTCCAGAAACCTTTTTTCAAAAACGGATCCTGAAGTTTTCCTTTTACATTGAAATAAGTGCTTGAATTTGGGATGTCATTAAAATCCCCGCAAATAACGACCGGATAAGGGCTTTCAGATATTTTTTTCCCGACGAGTAATGATTGATGATAGCGAAAAGAATAGCCTCTTATCAATTGATGAAAGATGCTTTTGTAATTATCCAAACCTTCCTCACCATAAAGTTGTTCCCTGATTGATCTTTGTTCATCCCATTGTCCAAATTTGATCGGGATCAAATGAGTAACAAAAATTCTGAAAGTCTGATCCTTCACTTTGATGTCTGCATAAATTAAATGTTCACCTTTTTTATTTGTATTCAAATCAAATTTAGCACTATCAATAATCAGGTTTTTGGAAAAAATAATAACCCCGGAGCGATCTTCTGAATGTTCATTTTCCACAGAAACAAAATAATGATAAGGGAAACCCATTTTGGTAATTGTAGAAATATTTGATTTAAAAACTGCTGTATCTTTTGATTCAAAAAATTCTTCAAAACAAAGCACATCTGCATCCTGTTCTTTGATAACATCCATCATAAAAGGGCGCAATGAATGTCCTCCATTGTCAATATTGAATTTCTCATCACTTTGGTTCCAGCCCATCACATTCCATTGCATAACGCGCAAAGTGCTCGGTTTTTTTTCAAAAGAAAAATCGGATGGAAGGTGAAAAGAAAAAACCGCCGCAATCTGCTGAAAGCCAAGAAGGACAGCTATTACAGAAACCCAGACAAATTTAGATTTTAAAATAATCCATAAAATAATAAAAGCGAGGAGGATGAAAAAAAGGATCGGAAAGATAATTCCCGGAACAGCAATAATCCAATTAACGCCCGTGTTTACAAAAGGTACGAGGCAAACAAATAAATAAGCAATTACGAAACAAATATTGATGAAAATTAAAATTTTTCTATAAACAGGCGTTCTGTAATAAGACATTTCATTTCTCTTTTATCAGATTGATAAATTTATGTTTATTGCCTTTAGTAAATAGAAATTTGGATTATTTGTTTGTTTACTGTCCAAAGAAAATAAAGATTGTAATTCGGAAAAGAATCTGAGATTCAAATTTTCACATTCCAACATTTGCTAATCAGCACACCAGATAATTAATGCCCTCTCCCCCATCCAAACCAATCATTTCCATTTGCAAAAATCAGTAACGCAAATAAAATAACCATTCCTACAATTTGTGCGTACTCCAAGAATTTATCGCTTGGTTTTCTTCCGGTAATCATTTCAACAATGGTAAAGACAACGTGCCCTCCATCCAAAGCCGGAATCGGAAGTAGGTTCATAAAAGCAAGAATGATTGAGAAGAATGCGGTTATTTTCCAAAAGGCTTCCCAGTTCCATCCGGTATCAGGGAAAATTGAAGCCATGGCTTTAAATCCACCAAGCCCTTTATAGGCGCCTGTTTCTGGATTTAAAATCAGTTTAATTTGTTGAACATAAAAATCAAGTTGCTTTCCTGTTTCTCTTATGCCAGCAGGAAATGATTCTAAAAAACCATATTTTTTTGTTTCGAGCTTTAAAATGCCAAGACTATCAGCTTGAAAATCATTAATGTTATAAAAGCCAATGGTGCCAGCAGTATCCACCAAAACTTTTGTTTTAATGGGCTTTTCATTTCTGATTATTGTGAGCGTAACACTATCTCCCTTTTTCTGCTTAAGAAGTGGCGCCATTTCATCAAAATAATTAACCTGCGTGGAGTCAACTGCTACTATCTTATCAAATACCTGTAATCGTTCCTTGTTCAAATTTGCAGAACTTTTATCTGAGCTTTCGCCTCTTATCACATTTGCTCTTGTATCAACTGATACTGATTTATTTAACGACGGTGAAAGCTCTTTATTCGAACCGGGAAAGCCACCTATAATTATTGGCATCCTTGGTTCTACCAGAGATGCCCTACGTTTTCCTTTTTTTTCAACCAATTGCTCAATCATATTCACAGGAATATTGATGGTTTCCTTTTTACCATTTCTCTCCACAGCAATTTGTTTTCCCAATAAAATTTTTGCAGGGATTTCTTCAAAATATTTAATGGGTTCGCCATTTACCGCTTCTATTTTATCTCCATTTTGCAATCCGATTTTACTCATCAAACTATCCGTAACCCAAATCCCATTTTTTGCATTTTGATTCGGCAATTTTGTAGTGCCCCAGGTAAACAAAATCATTGCGTAAATCACAAAAGCGAGCAACACATTCATGGTAACTCCGGCCAACAAAATAATCAACCGCTGCCAGGCTGGTTTACTTCTAAACTCCCACGGCTGAGGAGGTTGTTTCATCTGCTCTTTGTCCATACTTTCATCCACCATCCCGGAAATTTTTACATATCCCCCTAATGGAAGCCAGCCAATACCGTATTCGGTTTCACCAACTTTCTTTTTAAAAATGGAAAACCAAGGATCAAAAAACAAATAGAATTTTTCTACCCGGCATTTAAACCATTTGGCGGTAATAAAATGTCCGAATTCATGAACGATCACTAAAATGGAAAGAGAAAATATGAGATAGCCGGCTTGCAAACCTACGGCTGGCCAATTAATTGCTAATAATGTCATGCTTTATGTACGGTGTTTGATTTTTTATGTACGATGTTTTGATGTTTGGTACTTTATGTACGATGGTTTTGACTTTTGTTTTTTTCCTTCTCACATTTTTACCAAAGAAGCCGCTAAATTACGAGCCTCACCATCGCTTTCAAAATAATCTGAAAGATTTGGCTTTTCTATATAAGTTATTTGTTGCAAACATTTTTCAATCACCGCAGTGATGTCTAAAAACCCGATGCGATTATTTAAAAATGCCCAAACCGCAATTTCATTTGCCGCATTTAAAATGCAGGGAAAATTTCCACCTTTTTCTAATGCATTCATGGCCAGGCTTAGGTTGCGAAAGGTTTTTACATCCGGTTCTTCAAAAGCAAGAACAGGAATTTTTCTAAAATTTGCCCGAGGATTATTATTGGGAATTCTAACGGGAAATGTAAGAGCATATTGAATCGGAAGTTTCATATCAGGCAAGCCCATTTGTGCTTTTATACTGCCATCTTCAAATTGAACCATACTATGCACAATACTTTGCGGATGAATAACCACCTGTATTTGGTCGGGCGAAAGATTAAAAAGCCATTTGGCTTCAATCATCTCAAGGCCTTTATTCATCAGAGTTGCAGAGTCAATAGTAATTTTTGCACCCATCTTCCAGTTTGGATGTTGCAGGGCGTGATCTCTTTTTACATTCACCAGATAGTTCGGTTTTTTCCCAAGAAAAGGGCCACCACTTGCAGTTAATATAATCTTCTCAATTTTATTCCTGGTCTCTCCAACAAGGCATTGAAAAATTGCCGAATGCTCGCTGTCAACAGGAATAATGGGGACTCTTTTTGCAACCGCCATTTGCATGACAATATCGCCGGCCACCACCAATGTTTCTTTATTCGCAAGGGCAATAGCTTTCCCATTTTCAATGGCTTTCAATGTTGGTTTTAATCCTGCGAAACCCACAATACCAGCAAGCATCATATCATATGTATCAAAATCGGCTACTTCTTCCAATGCATTCTCTCCCGAAAAAACTTTTATATTTTTTGATTCCAATGCATTTTTTACGTCCTCATATTTTCTCTCGTCTCCTATTACTACCGCATTGGGCTTGTATTTAAGCGCTTGTTCGATCAGTAGTTTATCATTTGTTTGAGCAGTTAGAATTTCCACCTCAAACAAGTCAGGATGCGCATCAATTACTTCCAGTGCCTGCGTTCCAATTGAACCCGTTGAGCCAAAAATTGCAATCCTTTTTTTAATTGATTCTGACATTTTACTTCTTCTTTATTTCAACTAATTATAAGCATTCAATATTAATTTCATGAAGATACTCACAGCGCCGTAAATACTTATTACCCTATTTCTACAATTACAGAATTTGAAAACAGATAATAAAAAAGTTGCGGAACTTTTAATTTTTTTTCTACTAAGATTTTGAAAAGCAACTTTCAACTTCCATCCAACCTTTATAATATCTAGTTTTTATTCTAAAAGGAAGTTGGCAATTTACTGTAATAATTTCTGTAAAGCATCATTCACGACTTTAAAATTAAAGCGGCTAATGACGTTATCCATCATTATTTTAATCTCTTTATTTTGAAGATTCCCGATAGATCCTTCATGCGTGTGTTTCAGGTTTTTATCCGTTTCAAAAGTTTTATTTTCTACCTCTGCGCCAATTTTTTTATAAGCATCTCTCAAAGGTATTCCCTCCAAAACCAATTTATTCATTTCTTCAACCGTAAATAAATATTTATATTTTTCTTCATCAAGAATGTCTTTCCTTATCTCAATATTTTCTAACATCATAGTTGCCATCGTCAGGCAATCTTTCAGATTTTTTATGGCAGGAAAAAGAGATTCTTTCAATAATTGCAAATCACGGTGGTAACCGGAAGGAAGATTGGCGAGCATCAAAGAAATTTCATTTGGCAAAGCCTGAATGCGGTTGCAATGTGCCCGGACCAATTCAAAAACATCCGGGTTTTTTTTATGCGGCATAATACTGCTGCCGGTTGTAAGCTCATCCGGGAATGAGATAAATCCAAAATTCTGATTCAGATAAATGCACGAATCCATGCTCATTCGTGAAAGCGTCGCCGCGATATTTGACAGCGCCTGTGATAAAATCCTTTCTGTTTTTCCACGGCTCATTTGCGCATAAACCACATTATAATTCAACTCTTCAAAACCTAACAATTTTGTTGTAAATTTTCTGTCTATAGGAAATGAAGAACCAAAACCAGCAGCAGAACCCAAAGGATTTTTATTGGTAATTTCCCAGGCGCCACGAAGCGTAATTAAATCATCAACCAGGCTTTCAGCATAAGCGCCAAACCACAATCCGAAAGAGGAAGGCATCGCAAGTTGGAAATGCGTGTAGCCGGGCAACAGGTAATCTTTATACTTTTCGCTTTGCTGTTGCAAAAGGTTAAAAAAATCATTTACTTCATGAACCAGTCCTTCAATTTCGTTTCTTAAAAAAAGTTTAAGATCAAGGATAACCTGGTCATTTCTTGATCGCGCTGAATGAATTTTTTTCCCGGCATCCCCGAGTTTTTTTGTTAGAATAAATTCTACCTGCGAATGAATATCTTCTACACCTTCTTCCAGGGTAAAATTTCCTTCAGCAATGTCTTTATAAATCTCTTTTAATGCTTTTTCAAGTTCAGTCAAATCTTTTTCTGACAGTAAACCAACTTTTTTAAGCATTTTAATATGAGCCAAAGAGCCGAGCACATCAAAGGGCGCAAGAAATAAATCCAACTCACGGTCTTTACCAACCGTAAAGGTTTCTACTACTTTTAATGATTCAGTATTTTTTTTCCAGAGTTTCATTTGGTAATAATTATGAGGCGCTTATTTATAAATGAAAATTTTATTAGTTGGCAAATTTAATCGTCTGAACGGAACTTTATTTGATTAGTTTGATTATTGTGATTCACAATCATTCCCACTGATCGGAGTTTATTTGATTATTTTGATTCATTATAATACTTTAAGACGCTTTCAAAAATCTCTCTCCTCACACCATTTACATAATAATAATAGCCGCTTTTCAACAATCCCATATTCTGACGATTGATCAAAAGGATTATGGACAAATTATATTTTGGAACCACCATAATACTGGTGCCGGTAAAACCCGTGTGGCCGAAAGTACCTTCAGGGCCATTTTTGATGAATGAATCTGTGGTGTCCATCATCCAGCCCAAGCCATTATTGAATTGATCCTTTACGAAAAAAGAATCAATCACCGCGGCTGAAATAAATTTTTTGTTACCCACTTTCCCTTTATTCATCAGCATGTCCACTATTTTTTGCATGTCGTCAATCGTAGAAAATAATCCTGCCGAGCCAGCGATGCCGCCATTTGCATACCATGCATTGCCATCATTCACTTCTCCTTTTAAAACATATTTTCTCCAACCATTCCAACTTTTAGGATCAAGACCTTTCACTGCAAATCCAAGAGTGGAATCATACACCATCCTCGTCTCATAAGGATTTCCGAGAGACGTGGCGGCAATATTAGAAGTTTTTCCATGCTGTAAAGGATTATACATCGTATGGCTCATTCCCAAAGGTGCAAAGATGTTTTGCTTTTCAAATTGCGCAAGCTGCATTCCGGCGATCTTTTCAATGATTTCCTGCAAAAGAATAAATCCCAGGTCGCTGTAACGGCGCTGCATTCCTACCGGGTATTTAAGCGGCAACTCTCCTATTACTTTATAGGTAGTTTTTTTATCTGAAGAAAAATAAAAAAGCGGATACCATTCAATAAGACCGGCAGTGTGCGTTAGAAGGTTTCTGATGGTTATTGACTTTTTACCCCCGGTGTCAAAAGCTTTGATATATTTCCCAACCGGGTCCATTACTTTGATTAGTCCTCTGTCAACCAGCAACATAATGGAAGTAGTAGTGCCGATGACTTTGGTAAGGGAAGCCATGTCAAAAAGTGTAGTCGTATTCATTGGCTCAGGCGGATTAAGCAGTTGGTGATGGAGATTATATTTCTGCGCATAACCATAGGCCTTCTTATAAATAATTTTTCCGTCCTTTTTTATTTGTATTACCGCCCCGGGGATCTGATCATTTGCAACATGGCTATTTAAAATACTGTCAATTTCCGTAACCAGTTTTGGTTTCCTGTTTTTGTGATAGATATTTTGGCCTTTTACAAAACCAGTAATCATGCAAAGCTGGAATAGAATAAAGAATAGTTTTTTTATGCTCATGTAGTTGAATGATGTAACACAAATATACGCGTTGGGTAAAATTTCATAAATTCTTTCTTCTGTAAAGTGGCAAATCAAACTTAGAATTCAATAGAAGAGATTACAGTAAAACAACAAATAACCCCAATTCGTATTTGGCATTTAGTATATTTATAAATAGTAACAATGATAACCAAGTATTGAAAAGAAAAAAGTAATCAATAGTTCATACAGCGTTCGGGATCAAATAGTTGTCAATTGTCAAAGAGACCTATTATAATGAATTATTTTGACTTTACTGTCAGGGTATAAAAATGCCAGGCTTTTTTAATCAAGCCTGGCATTTTTAATTCTTAAATAATTTATTTTATTGAAACCGGAACTTTCAGGTCTGCCC
>JBEPVG010000075.1:0-7678 GCA_041691175.1 Chitinophagaceae bacterium | reverse complement strand
CATTTTAGTAAAGACTCGACAAGTGATTTTTATAAAATAGCAAAAGATGTGATGGAAACGGTTAATACACTGGATTCGACTAAAAAATGGATTGCCAATTTCTGGGATTGCAATAGTTTCAAATTACATGTGGAAGGACATGCAATGTATGCAACAAAGGCAATGACACCTGGCGGCCATTGGATGGAAATTGTAGGTACGATTTCAGAAAATAATCATGCTGATTTTTATAAAACAGTGTATGCTTATACGGGTGCCAGCGTGGCCATTTATGATGCATTTATTTGCTGCTGGTTTACCAAATATAAATTTGACCTGATACGGCCGGAAACTTATATCAACCGGTATATCGATCAGTCATGGATGCCTTATTTGCAAACGCCGCCTTTCCCCGAATACAACAGCGCACATTCCACTATTTCTGCCGCAGCAGCCACGGTTCTAGGTGAAATTTATAAGGGTAATACCGCTTTCAAAGATTCATCAGAAAGAGACTGGGGATGGCCAGACAGAAGTTTCAAATCTTCAGATGAGGCGGCGATTGAAGTTTCATATAGTCGGCTATATGGTGGAATACATTTCCGGCAAGCGGTAACAACCGCTTACGACCAGGGAGTGAAAATTGGAAATTTGGTAATGGAAAAATTAACCGGAGAAAAAAAAGCGCCTATGGTTGAAAAAGTTACCGGAAATGAAAAAATATCCCCAACTAAAAAATAAATTTATCGCATCTTAAACTTTAATTATGAAACAATTATTTTCAATTTTAATCATTGTATTGTTCGCGAATATTTTTTCGAATAATGCAAATGCACAGGGTTGTATTGCTATTCGAAGCACGGGTGGAATTTGTACGATGGATCATGCGCACGGAGAACATACTGACACGCTTTCGAAATGGGAATTTAATGTAAATAACCGTTATTTTAAATCTTTTCGTCATTTTGTTGGAACGAAAGAACAAAAGCAAAGGATTGAAAATGGTTCCGAGGTAATCAATCACCAGTACACACTTGACCTTACGCTCACCAGGAATTTAAACAAATGGTGGTCATTTTCTGTTGATGTGCCCATCCTTGCAAACACCCGTTCATCCTTGTATGAACACGACCGTACGAACCGGTTCAGTACACATTCTTATGGATTGGGCGATGTCCGTTTTTCTGCGTATAGATGGATTTGGGATCCGGCAAAATCTCCGAAGGGAAATATTCAATTGGGATTGGGTATTAAATTAGCAACCGGAGATTATAAATACCAGGATTTTTTTCATAAAAATGATTCAATGTTGGTGTTAGGACCTGTTGATCAATCTATTCAGTTGGGTGATGGAGGAACTGGATTTCCTGTTGAGCTAAATGCTTATTATAATCTTTCAAAAAAGTTCAGTGCCTATGGCAATTTATATTATTTAGTAAGTCCGCGCGAGCAAAATGGAGTCTCAACAGCCAGAGGCGGCGCTCCGTCTGCATTAAGCTTGTTAAACGGAAGCAGCGTGATGAGTGTTCCTGATCAATATATGATCAGAGCGGGATTAAATTTTACCGAAAAAGATCTCACATTTTCACTTGGAATCAAAGACGAATGCTTGCCCGTTCACGATTTAATTGGCGGTAGCAAAGGTTTTAGAAGACCGGGTTACATCGTTTCTGCTGAACCAGGAATTTCTTACAACCTGAAAAGAATAAATCTGTATGCTTACGTACCTTTTGCCATTCAAAGAAACCGCACGCAAAGCGTAGCAGATAAAATAACTACAAAAATGACCGGAACCTATACACAGGGCGATGCAGCATTTGCAGATTATACAGTAAACATTGGATGTTCGGTTAAATTTTAATTTTTTTTTTCATATTTAGGAGTGAGGCCTTGTAATTCTTTACAGGGCTTTTTTATTTTAAATTCTGATAGTAAACCAACAAATTTTGCCAATCTTTATTTTATTATTTTGTTGAAAGAAGAGAATATATATTTCCAATCTTCATAAATTAAATCCTATATTCGGACTATCAAATACAAACCAAATTGCTATGCGAAACTGGCAAATAAAAACCTCTCTATTTCTAAATTATTTTGTCTTTGCCATCCTTCTCAACAGCGTCGGCACAGTGATTTTGCAAGTTCAAAATAATTATGGTGTCACGCAGGGCGCTGCGAGTTTTTTAGAGGCTTTTAAAGATTTAAGCATTGCGATTGCTTCTTTTCTGGTCGCCTCTTATATCGCGCGAATTGGGTACAAACGCTCTATGCTGCTGGCTTTGGTTTTGGTTATTATAGCCTGTTTGTTGATGCCGGTTATTGGCGGTTTCGCTATGACTAAAGTCTTGTTTGCTGTTACCGGAGTTAGCTTTGCCTTGATAAAAGTTTCGGTTTATGCAACGATCGGCCTTGTTACTTCCAACAAAAAAGATCACGCAAGTTTTATGAATTTCATCGAATCTTTTTTCATGATCGGCATTCTCGCCGGCTATTTTATTTTCGGTGCTTTTGCGGATAATACCAATCCAACTTCAACTTCGTGGCTCAATGTTTATTATTTATTAGCGGGCCTTTCCGCGCTTGCGTTTATTTTGTTGCTCACTGCATCTTTGGATGAATCTTCTGTAAAAGAACAGGAAACAAAATCGTTTTTTAAAGAATTTGGCGATATGGTAAAACTGGCCATCCGGCCTTTGGTTTTAATTTTTATTGTCAGCGCTTTTTTTTATGTGTTGATAGAACAGAGCATTATGAGTTGGCTGCCAACATTCAACAACCAGGTGCTTCATTTATCTACCAGGTTAAGTATTCAGATGGCCAGTATTTTGGCCGTGTCCACTGCGCTTGGAAGATTTATTGCCGGATTTGTTTTGCGAAAAATTCATTGGCTGAAAGTCATTCTCGCCTGCCTTTTGCTTGCGGCAATTCTGGTTGTTTTGGTAATTCCACTGGCTTCAAAAATTCATATTGGCTCTATCAACAACTGGCTGGACGCGCCGCTGGTGGCTTATATGTTTCCTTTAATAGGATTGTTGCTTGCACCGGTTTATCCAGCGATCAATTCAGTAATTTTAAGTTCATTGCCGCTTCGTCAACAAGGGCCAATGAGTGGATTGATTGTAATTTTTTCGGCTCTCGGTGGAACTACCGGATCAATTATAACGGGGCATATTTTTGAGGCATATGGCGGACAAACCGCGTTTTATTTTTCTTTAATTCCGATTGTAATTCTTATCGTCAGTCTCATATTCTTTAATCGCTTACAAAAGAAGGCAGCATTGGTGGCTGTATAAATTTTTTTTGGGAAACTGTGATTACTGATCTTTGATGATTCCTGCCTGGACCTTTTATCATTGACCTAAAAATATATTTTATGGAAATCAAAAACATTTTTTCTTTAGGAGAATTATTTGAAAAGATTCAGACTAGCGAAATTTTTCCAGACAGTAAAACTTTTGTTGATTGCACCCCCAATTCGGATTTTTCGTCTATCCATGACTGTTATATCAATGAGAAGGATAAAGAAGGTTTTAGTTTAACAGATTTTGTAAATAACCATTTCAAATTACCAACTACTTTTTCAGAAAATTATGTTCCTCTTAAAAACAGAACTGTTACACAACATATTGAAGGCCTCTGGGATGTGCTCACGCGTGAAACAAAAGAAAGTAACAACTCTTTAATTCCGCTGCCTCATTCTTATATTGTTCCTGGTGGCCGCTTTCGCGAGATGTTTTACTGGGATAGTTATTTTACGATGCTAGGATTGAAAATCTCGATGCGGATAGATTTGATTCAAAATATGGTTGACAATTTCGCTTATCTGATTGATCATTTTGGTTATATCCCTAATGGAAACAGAACTTATTTTTTGGGAAGATCGCAGCCACCTTTTTTTGCTTGCATGATTAAATTATTAAGTGAAGAAAAGGGTGAAAATACCTTCATTAAATATTTGCCACAACTGGAAAAGGAATATAACTTCTGGATGAAAGGAATTGATCAAACATCTTCAAATATTCCTTCCGGTTTTCGGGTTGTTTTGATGCCGGATAAAAGTACTTTGAATCATTATTGGGATGAATCTGATGCTCCCAGGCCGGAAGCTTACCGGCAGGAATTGGAGTTGGCAAAAGATGTTGCCGAAAAAAACAGGTTGTACCGAAATCTTCGTGCAGCAGCAGAATCTGGTTGGGATTTTTCGTCACGATGGTTTAAGAATAAATTGCAATTTTCAACTATTCATACAACAGAAATTATTCCGGTTGATCTCAATTGCCTTTTATTAAATCTTGAAAAAACGATTGCAAAAGCGTACTTGGTTTCAGGAGAAAAAACACGCTCACAAAAGTTTAAGACCCTTGCTGATAAAAGAGTTGATGCGATCAATACTTATTGCTGGAATGAAGAAGAGAAATTTTATTTTGATTATGATTATGTAGAAAATAAGAATACGGATTCCTTAAACTTAGCTGCGGTTTTCCCATTATTTTTTAAAATCGCAACAGATAAACAGGCTTCAGATGTTGCCAAAATATTGAAAGAAAAATTTCTTTCTGCAGGAGGCCTGGTGACAACTACTGAAACAACCGATCAACAATGGGACGCGCCAAATGGCTGGGCACCTTTGCAATGGATGGCTGTTCAGGGTTTGGCAAATTATGGCTATGAAGACCTGGCAATTGAGGTTGCAAAAAGATGGTTGGAACTAAATAAAAAAGTTTATGAAAATACAGGAAAAATGATGGAGAAATATAATGTCGTTGATGCAAACCTGATAGCCGGTGGTGGTGAATATCCTGCCCAGGACGGCTTTGGCTGGACAAATGGTGTTTACCTTGCTTTGGATAAATGGATCAATCAAAAAAATAAAACCTAACAGGTTTTTAAAACCTGTTAGGTCAAAAAAAATAAGCCGGGTGCTGTAAGACTCCCGGCATTTGTAAAACCAAATCAAAACAAACCAAATTAATTCTAAGTAAAGAAGTTAGTCTTTATTTTTATTTAAAGTTTACAGTATTGATACCAAAGTGTCTTTCGTGCTTGAATTGAGGTTAATTACTTTTCATAAAATGATGTTTTAATTTCTCAATTTCTTTAAAGTGCTCCCATAAAAGTATATGGTTCATTATATAATCGAAAGATTTATCAGATGGGTTGCCTGAATTTATTTTAATAAAAAAGACGCAGCAAAATGAAAATGAAAATAGAGGTTATTTGTTTGTTTACTGCTGCTGGTTCGTATAACTATAGTTGAAAAAAATAATTAGAGCATGAAGCCCAGCCATAGGGCAATTCTTGCATCAACATAATTTCCTGATGGAAAATTGTTGTTTTTATCTGCCATCCTATAATAATGGCCATAGCCAATTTGTGAACTCATTTCAAGTCGTATTTTTTTTGAAACAGGTAATTTAAATCCTGTGGTTGCTCCTAAAGAAAATCCATTTCCAATAAAGTCTCTATCTTTTCCAATAGGAATTATTCCTGCTATTACAGACTCCTGCCAGAAGACTTGCTTGGAAATATTTTTAAGATAAGGGCCAGCAAAAAATATTTTATCTCTTGAGTATTTCCTCAATTCCAAAGTAGAAGTTTTATACTTAGTAATACCACCAAAATCACCATAATCTATTTTACCTGATGCTAAGGAAATCATGATGCTACAATTATTTTGTAAACTGAATTCCAAACCGGCTGAAGGTCCTAGTGCAATTAAATTTAAAAGATTCGTTTTTATTTCAAAATTGTATTCATGCCTTTTTTGAGAAAATAGTGAAATAAACTGGAAAAGCATAACGATAAGAAGGTATAATTTTTTCAAAATATTCTAATTTAATTCAGATGTAATATACGGTTATTAATGTATTCTCATTCGCTTGGAATAGTAGTTTTATGGCAAATATTCAGGAATCTTTTTTTAATTGATTGCTTATTCGGCTTAGTTGGAGGCTCATTTTTTTTATGCTTAACTATAGTAAATCAACAAATAATTAGGATTCTTGTTTTATTATTTCTATCGAAATGAAAAACTATAAACGAAAAACCACAAATCCCTTATCTTAGATTTTTTTACAAATCATTTATGGCATTAAGCAGAATATGGGCGGCCTTTATTATTGTTGCTTTTCTCGCGGCAAGTTTTCAATGTATTTTTATAAAAGGAAACACAGATATTTATAGCCGGATGGTGGTCGGAAAATCAGGTGATACTTCTTATACAAAATCATTAGATACGGCTGCAATATCTGCTTCTCTTTTAAGCACTTTGCAAAGTGGAAAAACTTTTACTGACGGAACAACGAAATACAGCAAAACTGCTTCCGGCGCGTATATCAAATACAGAGAACAGCATGCAGATGGAGTTATTTCTACAGCAAAAACGGCGGTAGATATTTCTATAAACCTGATTGGAATTATGGCGTTGTTTATGGGCTTTATGAGTATTGCGGAAAGGGCCGGAGGAATCAGACTTTTATCAAAAATTATCGGCCCGTTTTTTTCAAAATTATTTCCGGAGTTACCAAAAAATCATCCGGCAATGGGACACATGGTGATGAATTTTTCTGCCAATTTATTAGGACTTGATAATGCAGCGACACCTTTTGGGATTAAAGCGATGGAAAGTTTACAGGAATTAAATCCGAACAAGGATACAGCTTCCAATTCGCAGATCATGTTTTTGTGTTTGCATGCTTCGGGTTTGACATTAATTCCGGTAAGTATTATTGCTATTCGCGCTTCGCTTAATGCAACCAATCCTACCTCTATTTTTATTCCCTGTATGATTGCCACTTTCACAGCTACTATGGCAGCAATGCTTATTGTTTCTTTTAAGCAAAAAATAAATATTTTTCAGCCGGTGATTTTATTATGGATTTTAGGAATTTCAGCCGTTATGTCTTTGATGGTTATTTATTTAAAATCTTTAGATTTTGCAGGCGTACAAACTTTTTCAGGTGTATTAAGCAATGGCCTTATTTTAGGCCTTTTCTTCTTTATTATATTAGGCGCATTATATAAAAATATTGACATTTTTGATGCTTTTGTTGAAGGTGCCAAAGGCGGTTTTGAAGTTGCCGTAAAGATTATACCTTATCTCGTTGGAATGTTGGTTGCCATTAGCCTGTTGCGTACCAGCGGCACGTTTGAAGTGATTATAGATGGAATGAGAACAATGTTTGAAGCATTGGGAACAGATACAAGATTTGTTACAGGATTGCCGACAGCATTAATAAGACCGTTAAGCGGGAGTGCGGCACGAGGAATGATGATTGACACGATGACTACTTACGGGTCAGATTCATTTGCCGGTAGTTTATCCTCTATTTTACAAGGAACTTCAGATACGACTTTTTATGTAGTGGCAGTTTATTTTGGCGCCGTTTCTATAAAAAATACAAGATATTCAATTGGCGCAATGTTGCTGGCAGATTTGGTAGGAATTGTGACTTCTATATTTTTGGCTTACCTGTTTTTTGGCAATTCAGTGTAAACATTTAATACTTTTCTAAAATTATTTACTCCAATAATTCAACCAGTCAATCATCCGGCTGGTAAATCCAAATTCGTTATCAAACCATGCGACTACTCTTGCGTGATTCCCGATAACAGCGGTTTGAGTTCCGTCAATTATGCATGAATTGCTGTTGGCTTTTATATCAAGAGAAACCAATGGTTCCTCGGTATAATCCTGAAT
>JBEPVG010000074.1:0-7692 GCA_041691175.1 Chitinophagaceae bacterium | reverse complement strand
TGTCTGCGCTTTCTCAAATGGCATATAACCGGCAGGACAGACAATCCCAATCGTGTCGCCGGATTTTAAATAAGGTGGTATTATAGTCATTTATTTTTAAAAATAAAACAGTGGACAAACAAATAATGCCGATTTTAAATTTGCTCTAAAATAGTTTTTTCCTGATCTACAATTAATGTATGTTTCACACCACATTTCAATGCATAATTTTCCTTTACATGTCCAACGGGAAAATTAAAGCAAACTGGGTATTGAAATTTTTTTATTTTCTCCATCACCATTTCATATATTGTTTTGCCAAATTCTTCTCCCGGATCGTCAGGTTTTATTTTGAATTCACCAACGATAAATCCTTTTAACCGATCTAATTTCTTACTTCGCTTTAAATTCCAAAGCATGCCGTCAATTTTGTAAGCGTATTCTCCAACATCTTCTATAAATAAAATTTTCCCTTCTGTATGAAGATTAGAAATGCTGCCAGTTACTTGTTCAATAATAGATAAATTTCCTCCGACCAAAGCACCAATCCCAACTCCACAGCGGTTTTCAACAGAAGATAATCTTTTGTAAACCATTCTTTCACCAATCAGACATTGTCGGATCGAATCTATGGAATCAATTTGAGTTTGGTCTGCTTTTAAAAAATCATCTGGAAAACTATTACACATTTTTGAATGCAAAGTGGCAATTCCATAATTGTGATTGATGTGACAGTGGAAAACAGTTGCATCGCTAAATCCAATGATCCACTTTGGCCGCTTTTCAAATTTAGTAAAATCAATTCTATCAATTATTCTTACCGCACCATATCCACCTCTGCCCAGCATAATCGCTTTTATAGAACCATCGTCCATCATTTGTTGCAGATCTTTTGCGCGCGCTTCATCAGATCCTGCAAATGTAAAATCTTTCATTCCAACGGTTTCGCCAACACGAATATTAAAGCCCCATTCCTGCATTTTTTTTATTGCTGACTGGCATTCTTCAAGACTGATATATCCGGAAGGACAACAGATTCCAATGGTATCTCCTTTCCTTAAATAAGGTGGAATTTTTTTTAAATGAGAAGATTTAATTAAAGGTTTTTGATTGGTAAAAGCAGCAGCGACCGTGGCCAAAGGAACTATTGCAGATAGAAAATCTTTTCGGTTCATGGAATTAAGAATTCATTTTACAATTCAAACCGCATTCCGGCTTTGAGCGCTTTTTTATAATTACGTAGATCAAATTTATAATAAAACGGCGCTTTATGAGCTACGCCTTTCTTTGTTTCGTCTAATCTTTTTAAAATGCCTGTGTCTATTATTTTCCGTTGAAAATTTCTACGATCCAACTTCCTTTCCAGAATCGTTTCATACAGTTTTTGCAATTCTGGCATAGTAAATTTGGAAGGAAGCAAATTATAACCCACCGGTTGAAAATTTAATTGTATTCGCAAACTTTCCAGCGCTTTCTTAAGAATGTTTGCATGATCCAAAATCATTTCACGGATCACATGAATATTAAACCAGTCGCATTCATCAGAAAAAATATCAGCCACAGGATGCACTTTTGTAAAATCAACCAAAGCGCTGTAACCAACAGAAATGAATCTTTCAAACATCCAGCTTTTTCTTGCTTTGGCTCCTATATTTTGTAAAAATCCCTGGTTGATCTTTTTGGTAGATCGTGCCGGATCACTAAAAGTATAAAACTGTCGAAGATAAATTTTATCAAGCCCGGTTCTTTCTTTTAAAATGCGTTTTGCCGCATCGTCGAGATGCTCTTCTTTCAAAATAAAGCCACCTGGCAATGCCCATTTACCTGCATATTTTGCTTTCAGCAATAATACTTTCAATGCATTTTCATGAAATCCAAATACAACACAGTCAATAGAAAGATGTCGCAGATATATTTCGTGACCTCTTAAAAAATGATTTCTTAATTGTTTATCAAATTTCATAATTAAATGTAAAGGTGAATTATTTAAAACTTAAAATAAAATATAACAATTCAAAGAATTTTTTTACATTGTGTCATAATAACGCAATAATATTTTATAGGTTTTTTACTGAATCAATTTTAAATAAACATTTCATGAAAAAAATTATTTCTTTTTTAATGCTCGCACTTTGTTTTAATGCTGCTCACGCACAGGACAATTCAGCAAAAGCAAAGCAGTTGGTTAATAAAATGACTTTGGAAGAAAAAGCGCAATTGGTCGTCGGTGTCGGAATGCATATTCCGGGTTTAACGCCTGCTTCTAAATTCAAAGAGAAAGTACCCGGAGCAGCAGGACAAACTTTTGCAATTCCCCGTTTAGGAATTCCATCAATCATTCTTTCCGACGGGCCTGCCGGTGTCAGGATCAATCCTTTCAGAAACAGTGACAGTTCACGATCTTATTATGCTACCGCGTGGCCCGTCGGAACCTTATTGGCTTCTACCTGGGATACGGCTTTGGTAAAAAAAATGGGCGTAGCCTTTGGAAGTGAAATTAAAGATTATGGTATTGATGTTATTCTGGCGCCCGCTCTGAATATACATCGCAATCCATTAGGTGGAAGAAACTTTGAATATTATTCTGAAGATCCGGTTGTTGCGGGTAATATGGCCGCCGCTATCGTAAACGGAATTGAATCAAATGGTGTAGGTACGTCCATCAAACACTTTGCGGTAAATAACCAGGAAACCAATCGTAACACGGTAAATACAATTGTGAGTGAAAGAGCGCTAAGAGAAATTTATTTGAAAGGTTTTGAGATCGTGGTAAAGAAAGCGCAGCCGTGGACTGTGATGAGTTCTTACAATAAATTAAATGGAACATACACTTCTGAAGAGCATGATTTACTAACCACCATTCTTCGTGATGAATGGGGGTTTAAAGGTATGGTAATGACCGATTGGTTTGGGGGAAAAGATGCAATTGCGCAGATGAAAGCTGGTAATGATTTATTAATGCCGGGAAGGACCGAACAAACAAAAGAGATTGAAGATGCTGTAAAAAATGGAACGCTTGCGGTGGCAGTTTTAAATCAAAATGTAGAAAGAATTTTAGAAACAATTCTTAAATCACCTGCTTACAAAAACACAAAATATTCTGATAAACCTGACCTGAAAAAAGATGCGGAAATCTCTCGCAACGTTGCCGAGGATGGAATGATTTTATTGAAGAATAATAACGACGCACTTCCTTTTAATAAAAATGTTCACAACATTGCTTTGTTTGGAATAAATGGTTACGCGCTAATTGCGGGCGGGACTGGCAGCGGTGATGTAAATAAAGCCTATACAATTTCATTAGAACAGGGATTATCAAATGTAGGATATAAGATAGACGCAGATTTGAAGAACGATTATACAAAATATCTTCAGTTAGAAAAAATAAAGCATCCGAAAAAGAGTTTTATGCAGGAATTCATGAATCCTACCCCACCAATTACTGAGTATGTAGTTGAAAATAGTCTTATTACCAAAGAAGCCGCCGATGCGGATATTGCTGTCATTGCAATTGGTAGAAATGCCGGTGAAGGAAAGGATAGAAAACTGGAAGATGACTTTAATTTATCTGATACAGAAAGAGCATTAATTCAAAATGTTTCGAATGCGTTTCATGCGCTAAATAAAAAAGTAGTGGTTGTATTAAATATCGGTGGCGTAATAGAAGTAGCGAGCTGGAGAGATAATGCTGATGCGATCCTGCTTGCATGGCAACCGGGTGAGGAAGGCGGAAATGCTATAAGTGCTTTATTAAATGGAAAAGTGAATCCATCGGGCAGATTAGCGACTACTTTCCCAATAAATTATGATGATGAACCTTCTGCAAAAAGTTTTCCCGGAAAAGAATTTCCTGAGCAGGCATCCTCAGGATTATTCGGCATGAAATCAATTCCCGCAGAGGTGATTTATGATGAAGGAATATATGTGGGCTATCGATATTTCAATACATTCAATGTAAAACCGGCTTATGAATTTGGCTATGGTTTAAGTTATACCAATTTCACATTTAGTAATTTAAAATTAAACAGTAAAGATTTTAATGGAAAGATCATCGCAACCATTGATGTAAAAAATACAGGTTCTGTTGCAGGAAAAGAAGTGGTGCAATTATATCTTAGCGCGCCTTCGAAAGAATTAAAAAAACCTTCAGAAGAATTAAAAGGTTTTGCTAAAACAAATTTGTTAAAACCCGGTCAAACAGTGGCATTGAGGTTTACAATCGATCCAAAAGATTTAGCTTCGTTCGACACACAATCTGCCTCATGGATTGCAGAAGCAGGTACTTATACAGTTAAAATTGGAGCTTCCTCAACAGATATAAAACAGTCTTCGGATTTTAATTTAAAAAAAGATTTGGTGGTTGAAAAAGATCATAATGTTTTAGTACCAAAAGTGGAGATTCCGGAATTTAGAAAATAAGGAAGAATTTTATTTTTTTATACATCAATAGCTCTCTGAACGGTCAGAGAGTTTTTGTTGTTTGGGCATTGATGCGCTTTGCGGTATTTTTGCAAATCCATAAATGGAAATAAAGTTTCAATAGCCCATTTTCAGTATTTTGTTATGAAAGAATTTAAAAGATACCTTCTCACGGCGGCTTTGCCTTACGCAAACGGCCCCGCTCATATTGGACATTTGGCTGGGTGCTATTTGCCAGCAGATATATATGCGCGATACCTGAGATCAAAAAAACTTGACGTAAAATTTGTTTGTGGAACTGATGAACATGGCGTTCCTATTACCATCCGTGCGATGAAAGAAAATATTTCACCTCAACAGGTAGTAGATAAATTTCATAAAATAATCAAAGACAGCTACGAGGAAATGGGGATTTCATTTGATATCTTTTCACGAACTTCTAATGAAATACATCATAAAACAGCGCAGGATTTTTTCCTGAATTTATATGAAAAGCATTTATTTGAAGAAAATGAAAGTGAGCAATATTTTGATGAGGAAAAGCAAATGTTTTTGGCCGACAGATATATTGTTGGCACGTGCCCGATTTGTGGAAATACAAATGCTTATGGTGATCAATGTGAAAAGTGTGGCTCTTCTTTAAGCCCTGAACAATTGATCAATCCACGAAGCACCCTAAGTGATGCGATTCCCATAAAAAAGAAAACGAAGCATTGGTATTTTCCTTTACAAAATTATGAAGATTTTTTACGACAATGGATTCTGGAAGATCATAAAGACTGGAAGAATAATGTTTATGGACAATGCAAAAGTTGGCTGGACAATGGTTTGCAACCAAGAGCGATGACACGCGACAGCAATTGGGGTGTAAAAGTTCCATTGCCAGATGCAGAAGGAAAAGTGTTATACGTTTGGTTTGATGCGCCGATTGGTTATATTTCTGCAACAAAAGAATTAACGAATTTATGGAGTGATTACTGGTGTCAAACAGACACAAAACTTGTTCATTTTATCGGAAAAGATAACATCGTTTTTCATTGCATTATTTTCCCCGCAATGTTGAAAGCGCATGGCGGTTTTATTTTACCGGAAAATGTTCCTGCCAATGAATTTTTAAACATTGAAGGTCAGAAAGTCTCTACCAGCCGTAATTGGGCAGTTTGGGTAGATGAATATTTAGTAGATTTCCCAGGGCAACAGGATGTGCTTCGTTACGTTCTTTGCGCCAATGCGCCCGAAACCAAAGACAATGATTTTACCTGGAAAGATTTTCAGGACAGAAACAACAGTGAATTGGTTTCTATTTTCGGAAATTTTGTAAACCGCACCTTTGTTTTAATGCATAAATTATGCAAAGGAAAAGTACCACCGTTACATTCAGCAATTCTGGACGATGCAGATAAAAAAATGATTGAGGAATTTTCAACTACAAAA
This sequence comes from Chitinophagaceae bacterium, assembly GCA_041691175.1. Classification (GTDB taxonomy): domain Bacteria; phylum Bacteroidota; class Bacteroidia; order Chitinophagales; family Chitinophagaceae; genus Ginsengibacter. The sequence goes on along the minus strand of JBEPVG010000074.1, from coordinate 1,860 downwards.
ACTAAAATTGAAAATTTAATAGAACAATTTAAATTTCGTGAAGCATTATATGAAGTAATTGATCTTGCCCGGAAGGGAAATAAATACATGCAGGATAAACAGCCGTGGATTGTTGTAAGAGAGACCAAAGACGACGGACAACCCACAACTGACGCACAACAAAAAATTGACAACTGCATTCACATTTGTTTACAATTATGTGCAAATCTTTCGATTTTTATCAATCCATTTTTACCTTTCACCGCAAAAAAAATGATTCATATGATGAAAGTACTTGAAAGAATGTTGGAATGGGAAAATGGAGGAAAATTAAATCTTTTAAGCACCGGTTATTCATTAAGGGAGCCTGAATTATTATTTAGAAAAATTGAAGATGCAGAGGTAAACAAACAAATTGAAAAATTAAATAAAGGATTGGCAGAATCAACAGTGGCGGCATCTTTGCAGGAAATTAATAAAAAGGAAATTAATAAAATGGAAGAAAGTAAACCTGAAGCTTCTAATGTAAAATCTGAAATTACTATTGCGGATTTTGCAAAAATTGATTTGAAAGTAGGAACTATTTTGTCTGCAGAAAAAGTAGAGAAAGCAGATAAATTACTAAAACTTGAAATTAATTTAGGCTTTGAAAAAAGAACGATTCTTTCGGGAATTGCACAACATTTTTCTCCGGAAGAAATTATGGGCAAACAGGTAGTTGTAGTTGCGAATTTGGCCCCAAGGAAATTGCGTGGAATAGAAAGCAACGGCATGATTTTAATGGCAGAAGACCAGCAGGGAAAATTGTATTTTGTAAAACCGGAAACTGTGATTGAAAACGGAAGCGAAGTGAGATAGTTTTCTCTGCCGATTTTTATCTGGCCAAATTTATTCCACACATTAAAATAGAAATCTTCAATATTTGTTTATCTTCTGTCAAGTATTATTTTCAGCTTATAGAATGAATTTATTTTATAACGATTCGCTCCTACCTACTTGTTAGAACAGAAATAATGCTTATTTATTCGTTTACTATTCCAAATTTTTTACGAATAAAATTTTACTTAAATTTAGATTTTAAAATAGTTGTTTAACTAACTAAATTTTATGCTACATAAAAGAAATATAACTCAGGTAACGGTTCTGGGGAGTGGAGTAATGGGAAGCCGCATCGCGTGCTTGTTTGCAGGAATCGGAGTGCAGGTTTTGTTGCTGGATATTCCCGCACCCGATAGTAAAGATTCAAAAAGCAAAAATAAAATAGTGAGCGATGCTTTGGCCGCTGCCGTAAAATCTTCGCCTTCTCCTATTTATAAAAAGGAAGATTTAAAAAATATTAACATAGGAAATTTTGAAGACGATATAAAAAATATTGCTTCGAGTGATTGGATAATTGAAGTCGTTATTGAAAGATTAGATATTAAAAAACAGGTTTTTGAACAGGTAGAAAAATTTCGCAAACCGGGCACACTCATTACTTCCAACACTTCTGGAATTCCCATTCATTTATTAGTAGAAGGGAGAAGCGATGATTTTAAAAAGAATTTCTGCGGTACGCATTTTTTTAATCCCCCAAGATATTTAAGATTGCTGGAAATCATTCCGACTGAATTTACAGAGAAAGAAGTGGTTGATTTTTTAATGCATTACGGCGATTTGTTTTTAGGAAAAACAACAGTTCTTTGCAAAGACACCCCAGCGTTTATCGCTAATAGAATCGGCGTTTTCAGCCTCATGTCTATTTTCCATCTGATGGATAAATTAGGTTTGAACATTGATGAAATAGATGCGCTCACAGGACCGATAATCGGACATCCAAAATCTGCGACTTTCCGCACTGCTGATGTCTGTCTCTTATTCACATCTCCGAGCCCACGAGAC
>JBEPVG010000073.1:0-7710 GCA_041691175.1 Chitinophagaceae bacterium | reverse complement strand
GCTTCATACAGGTATTAATTTCTGATGTATAAATAATTATCATAAAAAAAAATGAAGTAAATCTGTCTTTCAATATATTTACAAAATGGCATTATTAGAGAAGTACCTCCAAATAAAAAGATCAAAAATCTCCGGTGCGGGAAAAGGTTTATTTACAAAACAATTTATTGAAAAAGGCGCGCGGATCGTGGAATATAAAGGAAGAATAACCACCTGGAAGAATGTGCTTGACGGCAAACATTTTAATGGATACGTTTATTTTATAAATCGAAATCATGTGATAGACGCAATGCGCCGAAAAACGGCAATAGCGCGCTACGCCAATGATGCAAGAGGTCATAGTAAAACAAAAGGTGTTTCTAATAATTCCGAATTTGTAGTTGAAAATAGAAGGGTTTTTATTTATGCTAAAAAAGATATTCTCAAGGGCGAAGAAATTTTGGTTTCTTATGGAAGCGAGTACTGGCGGGAAGTTGCGAAGTACAAAAAGTCTTTGATTCTTGAAAATCAAAATAAAAAGTAGGAATTCCATCTCCTTTTAATTAATAAAATTTTCAAATTTTCGATTAACTTTTAATTTGCGTTTGTACATCAACGTTATATTCTTTTGTAACGTACTTTGTACATGTTATTATTTCAATATTTCGTTTTATCTAAATCAACAAATTTTTTTTCTACAAAAATTAAGGTTAAGCAAAATTAAAATTACTCTTAAAAGTTTGTTTACTGTTTGCTAATATGCAAAAATTATATCTTTCATCATGAATTATAAATAGATCAAACTGAATAGGTAGTTTATGATGAGAATTGCCCGAAATTGGAATATATATTATTGCTAATAAATAGCAAAATTTAAACGTCGCTATCGTTAGAAAAGATGATATTTATGATTGCATTCCTTCTGAATAAAGAAACTATGAAAACATAAATGAAATTGGGTACCACATTATTTACAAGATCTTGTAATTCAATTTATTTCAATCAGAATTATGATTGATTACTATTGGAAGATCATAAAGAACTTAAAAATATCATCATTTATTTCTGAAAGAAACGCACAATTGAAATTTATTTAATTATTTAAAAAAAATGTACCATGAAAAACCTGATCAGATGCTTTTTACTTTTTGCGCTTATTTCTTTTAGTTGCAAGTCCAATGATAAAGGGAAAGATCCTGTCATTGTGCAATACCCACCTGTTAAATCTGCAATTACTGAAAAAGCAAATACCACAGTTGCGAAATATAATTATGATTTAAAAAATCCAAATCATACCTGGAAATTGCCGGGTGATTTGGTAGAAGTTTCAGGAAATACCTGGGTGGATGAAAATCATTTGATATTGATTGAAGACCTGCATCCGAATTTGTATTTGATAAAAACAGACGATAAAAATGCCACATTAGAAAAAACAATTCCTTTTCAAAAAGAGGAGGAAAAGAAATTCGATATTGAAGATGTGACGATTGTAAATAATGTTGTCTATGCTTTATGGAGCCATGGAACTTTGTTTAAAATAGATAACTGGAACACAAGGCCCGATGTGGAGGAAATGCCGACTTCATTAACAAAAAAAAACAATACAGAGGGGCTTTGTTATGATCCTGTAACTAAAAATTTATTGATCGCATGCAAAGGGGAATCGGGTCTTCCGGACGCAAAAAAATCTGCAAAAGCTGTTTATGAATTTAATACTGTGACAAAAAAACTGGAAGAAAAACCGTTTCTGATCATTCATAAAAAAGATTTTGAAGAACTGGCAAAGGATAAAATTTCTTTTAATCCTTCCGCAATTGCGATTCATCCAATCACACATGAAATTTATCTGCTTTCAACGAAGGATAACAAGTGTATGGCGGTTTACAACCGCGATGGTAAATTAATTTCTTTTCAATCTATTGATAGTGATTTGATGCCGCAACCTGAAGGGATTTGTTTTTCTCCTGATGGAAAATTATTCATCTCTTCTGAAGGGAAGAAAGGCGAACCGGGAAATTTGTTTGAGTTCAATACAAATTAATGGTGCGGGATTAATTTAACTGAGATGATTTAATTAAAAATGAGGATTAATGGTTTCACTTATTTGCAAAAAATCAAAATTCGTGATATTTGTCCTTTTACTGTGAATATGTTTATAGAGATATCCTATCTTAAACAGACAGTTAATGCAACTTTTTAGTGAACTCAAAAACCAGATTTTTTCATCAGATAAATTTTGAAAGTTGGGCAGCTTCCAATGGTAAAATGCGTATGATTGATGTGGCGGATAACCAACAACTCATTTGTCTTATTTAATCTATTCCATCGACGAAAGGCTGAACCTTTAAAACTTTGGCCGACAAAAAGTAGAAAAGCCAATTGATTGGATAAGGTATAATAAATAACCCGAAATGAAATCAACAATAATTTTGAAAATATCCGGAGCCCTCATTGCTCTTTTTGGAATCATTACCTTTTTTATGAGCACTGCCGTAATCTTTGGATTATTTGATATTCGTGAGAAAGAAGGCAATTATATTTTGTTTGTAGTCATTGCTAATTTCATATGTGCTTTTTTATACCTGGCAGCAGCTTATGGTTTTTTCATGAAAAAAAGGTGGACTTCAATGGTATTAAATTTTTCTGTTGGTATTCTCGTCATTGCATTTATTGGTTTGGGGATTCATATTTATTTCGGAGGAATTTACGAACAGAAGACGATTGGCGCAATGATGTTCAGAACTATTGTAACAATAGGTTTTTTACTGATTTCATTAAAGTATATCTCAAAAGAAAAGCTTTGAAATCCCAAGCTGATATTAATTTCAGAATCTGAAAGTTTTTGAAAAAGATTTGGTTAAAATATTCATTGGACAACATTTAATTTCCTATATCAACAATAATCCTGGAAAAAAATATCCGGATGATAATATTTTAATCAGCAATATAGATGAATGGAGAAATAGAATTAAAAAATAAAATGCATAATGTGCTGCCTGATGAAGCCTTTATTCGTTTTGAAGGGAAAGAATATATTTTTGAAAATACAGGACAGAATAAATTTGAAATGGTGGAAGTGAGATAGGCACGAGTGAAAATGAGATTTACTGAAATCATTTCAGATAAAGATTTACAAGAAATGACTATTGTAACAAAAGAAGCTTATACTTTACTGATAACTTTGAAAAATACAGAGGAAGAATAGCCGTCGTTACCGCAGGTCAGACGGGGGAGATTACTATTTACACAAATAGTGTGCAGATGGTATTACTTTCTGCACAGATTTTATGCAAACAGTAAATAAGTTCTAAATGAATAAAGAATCCAAATCGTTTAATTTCTAATAATATTTGTTTAGACATTATTAAAATGCGTCAATGAATTCAAGTAATCCCTTTCCATTCCCCGGCCTTACAAAAAGTGAAGTAAGCGCCTCACGAAAAAAACATGGAAAGAATAAAATAGCATCCAAATCAATAAGTCCCTTCTGGCATTCATTGAAAGACGCCGTTACAGAACCTATGTTTATTTTACTGGTAGTTGCGGCGGCTATCTATTTTATCCTTGGCGAATTTTCTGATGCATGGTTTATGAGCGGCGCTATCCTCCTCGTGTCAGCTATTTCTGTTTACCAGGATAACAGGAGCCGAAATGCACTGGATACTTTAAAAGAATTCACCCAATCACACGCCACCGTAATCAGGGATAACGAACCGGTATTTTTATTAGCAGAAGAAATTGTTGTGGGCGATTATGTGGTGGTTTCAGAAGGCGAACTGGTACCCGCAGACGGAATCGTAAAACAGCTCAATGATTTTTCAGTAAATGAATCCATTCTTACAGGCGAATCTTTCAGCGTTACAAAAAATATTGATGACCCGAAAGAAAATAAAGTCTTTAGTGGCACGCTGGCCGAATCAGGCCAATGTGTATTTGAGGTAAGCGCTGTTGGTAATGAAACCCAATTGGGTGAGTTGGGAAAATCTGTTGATGAAATAAAAAAGGAAATTTCGCCTTTGCAAAAACAGATCAACACCTTTGTAAAGTGGATGACATTAGTGGGCGCTGCGATCTTCGTGATCATCTGGGGAATCAATTACTTTGAATCCAAAGATATTTTAGATAGCCTGTTAAAAGGATTGACGATTGCCATGTCGGTATTGCCGGAAGAAATTCCTGTAGCGCTTGCCACGTTTATGGCACTGGGTGCCTGGCGATTGATGAAAGAAGGAATCATTGTAAAGAAGACTTCTATTGTTGAAGCATTGGGTGCGGCCACCGTTTTGTGTACCGACAAAACCGGAACGATCACTGAAAACCGGATGGAAATATTTCAGCTTTACGATTTTAATGCTGATAAAGTTCTCTCTAAAGAAAACTGGAAAAGTACCAGCGCCCAAAAGCTTTTAAGTACTGCCATGTGGTCCAGTGAAAGCGTTCCATTTAATACCATGGAAATTGCCATCCACAAATCATACGAAGAAAATATCCCCGTTGACCGACGCGGTGAATTTAAAATGATTCATGAATATCCATTGGACGGCAAACCTCCAATGATGACACATCTTTTTGAAAATAAAAATGGAGAACGAATCATCGCGGTCAAAGGTGCACCTGAAGCCATTTTAAAATCTTCTTCTTTAACCAGTGAACAGATAAATAAAGTGAATTCTTATTTAGAATCTTTTGCCAGAGAAGGTTTGCGGGTATTGGGCGTGGGAATTATTGATTTTAAGGGAAATGAATTTCCTGCAACACAACAGGAATTTAAGAACACATTTTTAGGATTAATCGGTTTTTATGATCCGCCTAAAAAGAATATAGCCCAGGTATTTAATCATCTGTATGATGCAGGAATAAAAGTAAAGATAATTACTGGTGATAACCTGGTAACTACTACTGCTATTGCAAAACAGGCTGATTTAAGAGGGTGGGAAAAGGGTATTGATGGAACAGAATTATCAGCGCTCAATCAAAAAGAATTTGATAAAGCAGTTTTGGATAATTATATTTTTACCCGCATGTTTCCTGAAGTAAAATTAAAAATTATTCAGAGCCTGAAAAGACAAAATCAAATTGTGGGCATGACCGGCGATGGTGTGAATGACGGTCCTGCCATCAAAGCTGCACACATAGGTATTGCAATGGGTAAGCGTGGTTCTGCAATAGCGAAGGAAGCTGCTTCCATCATTCTCACTGATGATGATTTTGGAAAAATGGTGTTTGCTGTTGCCATGGGAAGAAAAATTTATACCAATTTAAAAAAGGCAATCCAATACATTATTTCCATTCACATTCCCATCATATTAACAGTCGCGTTTCCACTTATTTTGGGATGGATGTATCCCACCATATTCACGCCGATTCATGTGATATTTTTAGAATTAATTATGGGACCCACTTGTTCGATAGTATATGAAAACGAGCCGATGGAAAAAAATGCGATGCATCATCCGCCACGGCAAATGACCAATACATTTTTTAATCTGAAAGAACTTACGATCAGTGTTATCCAGGGATTGGCTATTACAGCGGGAACTTTATTTATGTATCAATTTTCTGTACAAAAAGGATACAATGAAGAGTTGACCCGTTCGATGGTTTTCACGACACTGATCATTGCCAATATATTTTTGACATTGGTAAATCGGTCGTTCCATTTTTCGATTTTTACAACTTTAAAATATAAGAATACATTAATGATTGTAATGCTTTCTGTTACCCTCGTGCTTCTTACTATGATCTTATACATTCCTTCATTCGCATCTTTCTTCAGAATAACGTCTTTAAATGCGATGCAGATTAGTTGGACAATTATTACTGCTTTTGTATCTGTGATATGGTTTGAAGTGTATAAACTGATAAAGAGAAAACAGCGAATCCCGGGATATTCCGAAGTTTGAATAGTGATATTTTAGAAACGGCTCATCTTGATTAATACAGTAAACGAATAAATTCTTCGGATTTCTATTTTGATTACACAATAAGGAATTGGTATTACGTTTGAAGATTAAACTGAAAGTCATTTTCCTATCAGTTTCGCATGATTCATATCAGTTTTCTATGTGATTAAGGTGAGTATTTAATGACAAAAGGAATTTTAGTTTTGACAGAATAATGGAATCCTTAAAAAACATCATGCCGTTTCAGTCTTCGCCCGAACTTATTGAAAGGCTATATGAATACGGTATTCAAAAAAACTATGCGGCCGGAGAAATTATTTTAAACGACAACGCTAACATCCGGGCTATCCCAATCGTTATTAAAGGAATTGCAAAGGTGATGAGAACCGATGATGAAGACAAAGAGATTTTACTCTATTATTTAAAAGCGGGTGAAAGTTGCATCATGTCTTTTCTTGGCGGTATGCACCATGAATTAAGTAAAGTAAAAGTAATAGCAGAAGAGGATACTGAAATACTCTTTTTGCCAACGGAAAAAGTATCACTTTTTTTAAAGGAATTTCCTCAATGGCTGGATTATATTTTTATGCTCTATAATAAACGTTTCGAAGAATTATTGGAAGTAGTTAACGCAGTTGCTTTTAAAAAGATGGACGAACGACTTTTGAATTTTATAAAAATGAAGTGTGAACATACCCAAAGTAAAACGCTGAATGTAACGCATGAACAATTAGCCAATGAGCTGGGAACCGCGCGTGTAGTGGTTTCACGACTTCTTAAACAAATGGAAGATGAAGGATTGGTACAACTGGGAAGAAATAAAATTACGCTTGTGTAAAGTAATTGCACAGGAATGCATAAAAAAGTAGTTTGAATCTTTAATTGAAATAAGTAGTGAAAGGATTAGATTAATAAACAATATTTTTTACATAAAATTATCAATGATGAAAACCACAATGAAAGGTCTCGTTTATGGCGGTCCTGGAAAAATAGAATTGAAAGACATCCCTAAACCAGGTATTGAGAAACCAACTGATGCCCTGGTAAAAATTATTAAAACAACTATTTGTGGAACAGATCTTGGTATTTTACATGGCAAGACGCCTTCGTGCAAACCGGGTACCACACTCGGACATGAAGGCGTTGGTGTGATTGAAGAAATAGGCTCCGGAGTCCGGAGTTTTAAGAAAGGCGACCATGTGATTATTTCCTGCATCACTTCCGATGGTACCTGTGAATATTGCAAAAAACAAATGTATTCGCATTGTGAAGATGGCGGCTGGATACTTGGACATTTGATCAATGGAACACAGGCAGAATATGTGCGCATTCCACATGCAGATAACAGCCTGCATCACATTCCCAAAGGGGCCGATGAAGAGCCATTGGTGATGTTAAGTGATATTTTACCAACCGGTCATGAAATTGGCGTACTGAACGGAAATGTAAAACCTGGCGATACGATTGTTATTGTAGGCGCAGGCCCTATCGGAATGGCCGTTTTACTTACTTCGCTGTTTTATTCCCCGGCCAAAATTTACATGATTGATGTGGATGAAAACCGCCTGAAAATGGCTAAGAAATTCGGAGCAACCGACATCATTAATTCCGGAAAAGAAGACGCTGTAAAAAGAATTATGTCTGAAACAAAAGATGGAGTAGATGTAGCGATTGAAGCAGTTGGCCTACCAGCTACTTTTGATATTTGCCAGAATGTAGTTCGCCCCGGCGGACATATCGCCAACGTGGGAGTGCATGGTAAAAGTGTAGAGCTTAAAATTCAGGATCTCTGGATCAGGAACATCACTTTAAGAACCGGGTTGGTAAA
>JBEPVG010000072.1:0-7900 GCA_041691175.1 Chitinophagaceae bacterium | reverse complement strand
GCATATCCCGGTCGAAACATTTTACAGTTTTCAAATCCCGGCACCTTTTTCAAAGCCTCAAGCTGAATTTCCTCAGGTAATGACGAAGAAAAGCCATTTACATACACTTCAATTGTGTCTTTCCCTTCCGGTTCTACAAAAAGTTGATGCCTTTCCCGTTCTGCAAACCGGTTTATTTTATCTTCAATACTCGGACAATATCGTGGACCTGTACCTTTAATTCTTCCCTGAAACATAGGGCTTTTGGCAAAGCCAGATTTTAAAACATGATGGACTTCTTTATTAGTATATGTAATCCAACAACTTTTTTGTTCGTTCGGCTTTTGTGAATCCAAAAAAGAGAATCCTATAATAGATTTATCGCCTTTTTGTTCTTCCATCATAGAGTAATCGAGGGTCCTACCGTCTATTCTAGGTGGTGTGCCCGTTTTTAACCTCGCACTTTCAAACCCCCAGTCCACTAATTGTTCAGTAATACCTCCAGACGAATTTTCTGCCACACGACCACCCTTTGACTGTTTTTCACCAATATGAATGATCCCATTCAAAAAAGTTCCATTGGTTAAAACAACAGATTTTGTTTTAATTACATGACCTAAAGCAGTTTTTACTCCAGAAATTATGTTTCCAATCTTCATTAGTCCAATAACAGAATCCTGATAAAAGTCCAGATTCAGGGTGTTTTCGAGCATTAATCGCCATTTATTGGAAAAAAGCATTCGATCATTTTGCGTACGGGGACTCCACATTGCGGGGCCTTTGCTTTTATTTAGCATTCGGAATTGAATCATACTTTCATCAGAAACAATCCCCGAATATCCTCCTAATGCATCAATTTCTCTTACTATTTGGCCTTTTGCAATACCGCCCATAGCAGGATTACAACTCATCTGAGCCATATTCTGCATATTCATTGTAATTAGAAGCACTTTGCTGCCTAAGTTAGCCGCCGCAGCTGCAGCTTCACAACCTGCATGGCCCGCTCCTACCACTATAACATCATATTCCTGAAACATCCTACAAAAATACCGCAATTGACTTTTTAATCAGAAAAAATTTCACGTGAAACAATAGACACCGTTTCACGTGGAACATTATTACAGTTGATTAAGATAAAAATCTTCCTTCTTACGCATCATTCTCTTTTCGTCAATTGAATGATCGGAATAATCACACAAATGAAGAATTCCATGTATCATCACTCTATAAAGTTCATTAAGGAAGGGCTCTTTAAGATTTAGCGCATTTTCCATGATTCTTTCAATACTAATATAAATTTCGGCAATCAGAGGACTTCGAGTATTTGAAAGTTCAAACGTTAAAATATCGGTCAATGTATCATGATTAAGATATTGTTTATTTAATTTGAGTAGAAATTCATCCGTACAAAATATATAAGAAATTGATTTGAAATGAATCTTTTCCTGTGTTAAGATTGAAGCGAGAAAAGATTTTAAATGAAGCTTTTCCTGCAAAACAAAAGACACATTGTGTTTAGTAAAAGTAATTGTACTCAAAAATTTGAATTAATTGGGAATTTTTAGTAAGAAATGAAGTTTATATATATAAATGAAATTATCGCAAGTAAAAACAGGAACAAAGGTAAAAATTAAGTCTTTTGAAAACCACGAAATTGTTTTAAAGCTAATGGAAATGGGATGTATACCCGAAGAGGAAATTACTGTTTGGAAAAAAGCACCACTAGGAGATCCAATTTATGTATTGGTTGCAGGGTATTCACTAAGTCTAAGATTAGATGAGGCTGAACAAATAATTGTAGAAAATCTTTAAAAAAAATTAGAAAATTAAAATGACTATCGGTTTATATTTTGGATCCTTTAACCCGGTTCATAACGGCCATTTGATTATTGCAAATCATATCGCAAATTACACTTCACTTGAAAGAGTTTGGTTCGTAATATCTCCTCAAAATCCTTTCAAAAAACTAAATTCTTTAATTAATGAGGCACATAGAAAACATTTGATAGATCTTGCAATCGAAGGAGAAAAAAAATTAAGAACTTCTAATATTGAGTTTAAACTTCCAATCCCATCTTTCACCATTGATACGCTCAGTTATTTAAAAGACAAATATCCTCAACATAAATTCACAATAATTGTTGGAAGTGACAGTTTTCAAAACATAAAAAAGTGGAAAAATTCAGAAATGCTATTGAAAAATTATCCAATACTTATTTACGAAAGGCCTGAATTTAAGATCAAAGCAGAAATGCTAAATGAAAATGCGAACTTGTTAGTGGCTCCATTACTCCAAATTTCAAGCACCCAAATCAGGGAAATGATTGGGCAAAAAAAATCAATAAGATATCTTGTTCCGGATATTGTGATGGAAGAAATAGAAAAGCAACTCTATTACGGGTAATTTTCGTGTGCGCATCACCGTTATATAGCTTCGCTAAAAAAATCAACAAAAGAAAAAAAGTTTTCGGTATCTAATTTGAATAAACATTCTGTTTTCGTCTATACATTAACCGTTACAACAGCGGCATGGGAAGAATTTTTAAGAAGATTCATTCTTAGTAGTCTATTCTTATCTATTAGTTCGTCGTTATGATTCTTTCGATGGGGGCGGATTTTTGTTGATGTTTGGTCGTGAATTATTCTTTGGGTTAGTTGAATTGCGCCGCTGTCCTGATTTCCCTGGTGGTTGCCTTCTGTCAGAAGTTCCTTTATCAGTAGCGTTTAACCTGTTATCATTACGGTCATTTCCTCTTCTTTTTCGATTATTTTTATCTAAGGATTTAAGTGTTATTTGCCCCACTACATCCACAAATTCCGGTTCTACCTCTTTCGGTTTCCCACTCACGATTTCTACTGTTTCAAGAGCTTCCGGTTTAATTCCTTGTTTATTCTGCTCCTTTATTTTTTTTACTGTTTCAATAGAAAGTGGATAATGTTTAGTACTGTCTGCCATCGTGTACCACATCAAATTGCGAAAAATATCCTTTTTTACCAGGAACGCCCGGCCTTTTGCTACTTCAATTACATCTGCATCTTCCGGGAAATATTGTAACGCGTCAAGGTAAGTATCCAATTCATAATTTAAACAACATTTTAATCTCCCACACTGTCCACTGAGTTTTGTTTGATTGATACTTAAGTTTTGGTATCGTGCAGCGTTGGTATTCACACTTTTAAAATCTGTAAGCCAGGTACTGCAACAAAGTTCGCGGCCACAACTTCCAATTCCGCCTATTTTACCAGCTTCCTGTCGTGCACCAATTTGCTTCATTTCAACTTTTACTTTAAATTCATTTGCATAAAGTCGGATTAATTCACGAAAGTCAACGCGCTCCTCAGCGATATAAAAGAAAGTAGCTTTTCTTGAATCGGCCTGAATTTCGACTTCAGACATTTTAAGATCCACGTTTAACTGCCGAGCAATGGCACGGCTTCTGATCAAAACCTCACGTTCACGTGCTTTTGTTTCTTTCCATTTTGCAATGTCATTATCTGTAGCTATTCTTAAAATCTTTTTTATTTCAGAACTCTTTTCATCAATTTTTTTCTTTTTTAATTGAAGCCTTACTAATTCTCCGGTAAGATTTATCGTGCCCACATCAAAGCCGCTGACTCCCTCCACAGCAACGATATCTCCTTTTGAGAAAATATTTAATGTGTTATTTCGATAAAAGTCTTTCCGACTTCCCTGGTTAAAAGATACTTCAATAATACGGCAACTACTTTCCACGTCGTCCATTGGTAAGTTAGAAAGCCAATCATAAACGTTTAGCCTGTTACATCCTCCGGTACTGCAGCCGCCATTGCTTTTACAGCCATTTGGTTTTCCAGTACCACAACTCGTACATCCCATATACTTCTTATTAATTTGATTAATTTAAAAAAGAACCGGTGAGATACAGTATTAATCTTTTCTGGCCAACAGGGACAGCTTACATAGAAAGAAAGAATTCTTTCACAAATTGAAAAGCCACCATATTTATTTGATTATCAGCTGGTTAATAGGAATGTTACGTTATTCTCAGAAAAAATCTCTAAATGATCTACACTTATTCACTGACCTCAATAAACCAAAATTAGCGAATTATCTTTGATTATATAAAAAAACCGAATTGTTAACGAATGAAATAACATTTTGGCATGTGCATTTCTTTCAATGTAGTAAATAGCGTTATTCAACTCGTTTATAATCGCTTCCTGAGCTTCAACTCCACATAATTTATTTAGGTGCAATGCAAAATCTCGCTCTCTATCCGGAATGATACTTAGATTTTCCTCATTTAAATAACCCGCACGGATTCCTTGATCCAGTAAATGAATAAAATATTTTAAAAATTTTTTTTGTTTCTCCCTTCCAAGCTTGCTTATCTCATCAAGCCATTTTAATTGAGAGGTCACATTATTTTTTAGAATAACATTTAGCCATTCCCTAACCTGCGCCTGCAAATCTTCTTCCGGAGTTCTTAACCATTGTAAGGCTTCGCGAAAACTACCTTCAGAAACCACGGCAATTTCTGCAGCTTTCTCCGAAGTCAGCTGATAATTTTTAATTAATTCTTTTTCAATTTCTTTATTAGAAAATGAAGGAATTTTTATTAATTGGGTTCTGGATAAAATCGTGGGTAAAATTGCATTTTCTTCTTCAGCAACAAAAATAAAAAGGGTGTCAGGAGGAGGTTCCTCGATCAGTTTCAGCAATTTATTTCCTTCTTTTCCCAAAAATTCAGGCATCCACATTATCAGGATTTTATAATCACTTTCAAAAGATTTTAGCGTAAGTTTATGCGAAATATCATCACATTCAAATACCGTAATATTTCCTTGCTTATTGACAGGATTTTCTATTTTAGATTGAGAGTTTTGTTTTAAAAAATTCAACCAGTCGCCCACATTACCATATGGAAATTGATGAATAAATTCACGCCACTCAGCAATGTAATCTGTACTCAAAACGCGATCATGTTTACTGTCTTTTTTCAATGCAGGATAAGAAAAATGCAGATCTGGATGAATTAGCTGATTAACTTTCAGACAGGAAGAACATTCGCCGCAACTGTCTTCCATAATTATTTCGTCAAGATCTAATTTGCCCTCTTCAAACAATGAAACCGCTTTATATTTTGTTGCAGGATTGACCTTTTCACAAAGAATATATTGAGCAAAAGCAATTGCTAAGAGCAATGCGCCGCTCCCTTCTCTGCCAAGAAATAAAAGTGCGTGAGAAAGACGATTTCTTTGAACTATTTCTTTTAAATGATGCTTTACTTCTTCGTGGGCTATTATCTGGTCAAATTGCATAAATCGCAAATTTAATGTTGGAAGGAATTCAAACAGAAAATACGGGAAACTTTTCGTTTATCATTCGAGTCGCACACGTTTTATTTAATCCAAATATTTTAATAATTTTTCGTAGGCCTCTTTGCCATTTTTATCTGGATTATTGGGGATTAATCTGTCCTTATTAAAAAAGACAGTAAGGAGTTTCCCATTTTCATCAAATAAAAATTTAGTGAAATTCCATTTAATCGGATCTGTGAAACCCTGTTTAGCGGCTTCTCCAACAATGTATTTATATATCGGGGCCATATCATCACCTTTCACCGAAACCTTTGATGCCATAGGAAAGGTAACACCGTAATTTTTTTTACAAAACTCTGCAATTTGCCCATTATCACCAGGCTCTTGGGCACCAAAGTTATTGGCGGGAAATCCAACTATTACCAGTTTATCTTTATTTTTTTTGTATAAATTTTCAAGGTCTTCGTACTGAGGTGTATTGCCACATTTGGAAGCAGTATTTACAATCAAAAGTTTCTTTCCTTTAAATTGGGAAAAATCAATCGTGCCACCAGTTAAGGCTGGTACTTTGAATTGGTAAATCGTAGCTGGTTTCATGATATTTGAAGGTGAGGGAATAATAAATGAAAATAGCAACAGAGAGATTCCTGCATAAAATATCTTTTTCATAATTTTTTTTGTATAAAGGTACGGATTCATAAAATAGATTTATTAAAGATAAAATAGCAATTATCCGAACTTTACTTCTTACTAAACAAAAAATAATTGACAGAAAATATTCAAAACTCGCTACCAGTAAGGGTTGACATGATATTGAATAGATATAAAACCAAGGCTGTCATTTTCGACCTGGACGGAACTTTGATTGACAATAATTCTTATCATCGGCGAACATGGGAAAAATATTTAGAAAGAAGAGGTAAAAAAATTTCCGAAGAAGAATTTAATGCGAATATGAATGGTAGAACAAACGAAGATGCGATCAAATATATTTTTGGAAAAGAAACAACGCAGGAAGAGGCGATGAAATATACTTTGGAAAAAGAAGCGCTTTACCGCGAAATCTATCAGCCATTTATAAAACCAATTTCCGGATTAATTGATTTTTTAGAAACATTGAAAAGCAAAAATCTTCCCATGGCAATTGCCACATCCGGCATTCAGCCTAATATTGATTTTTTGTTTGAAAATATTCCCATTAAAAAATATTTTAAAGCCGTTGTAAATTCTTCTCATATAAAAAAAGGGAAACCAGATCCGGAAATCTATTTAAAAGCTGCGTTATTATTAGATGTGCCGCCAAAGAATTGTTTGGTTTTCGAAGACGCGGTTGTAGGAATAAAATCGGCAAAAGCGGCGGGTATGAAAGTAATTGCGGTTGCAACGACCCAGCCAAAAGAAGAACTTTTTGAAGCTGATATGATCGTGAATGATTATCAGTTTTGAACAGGCGCAGTAAACGAACAAATTTTTAGAATTCCTGTTTTTTTAATGTCATCTTTCATAACATCCAATATCCGGAGTAGTATCCCTTTTTTTTTCATCCAGGTCATAAAGAAAAAGTGTTGGTGTTCCAGCGTTAATAGCCGGAGAAGTTGGATTTTTATTAAAATGAAAATCAAAAATATTTTTAAAAACGTCAACGCTGTCAAACATCGGATTTTCATTTTGTATGGAAGAAATAAAAGTGGCATTTGCGATCTCATTTTTTGCTTTATACAAAACATGATCAAAAGAAACTGAAAATGCATCAGTGCCTTGTTTATCAACAATGATTTCATCTTCAACCGTTCCTCCACCACCCCAAAAAATACAATTTTGAAAAAAAGCTTTTATAGGAGAAGTAAGAGTCGCGCCATTTTGTGTGATAAAATTAGAGATTTGCAAAACGGGATTTTTATGAGTAAGATAATTATTGTTGTAAGATGCAATAGTGCTATTTATAAAACGATAATCACCGCCAAGTTGAAATTGAAGATTGCTTCCGCAATTACTGATCAAACAATTATCTGCATAAATATTTGTGTTAATTCCCAAAATTCCTGCATCATAAATATTGTCAATAATACTCTGCGATAAAGTTACTTTGGGGTTTGTCGAAGAGGAAAGATCCTGAGCAACAATTCCCTGGTAAGCATTTTTTATAATCGTATGTTTCAAATAATTATTTTCACTCGTACTTCGAAAATAAATCCCGGGCCAGCTCGCGGGTAAATCTTTATAATCCTCATCCATCCTGTCTCCAGAGAAAACTACAGGGTCGTTTTTTGTGCCGGAGGCTCTTAAAGTTCCGTCAACTAAAAACGGCGCATCAGCATGTAAAAATATTTTCGTTCCTGCAGAGATTGTAAGATTTCCATTGGTATCAATTTGGATTCCACCAATAATTACATAAGGCAGATTCTTATTCCAATTTACATTTCCAGTAAGTATTTTATTCTTTAAAAAAATTGCATTTTGGCCATACGCCAGCAACTGGATCATTTTTTTATTCCCGTTATATTTTATTTGAATGCTATCACGAAGAACAAAAGGAAGCTCTGATGATGTAGGGTCTACATTTACTTGAACGAAAACATAAATGCTGTCATTCGCATTAATATCAACATTATTCCTGTCC
>JBEPVG010000071.1:0-7949 GCA_041691175.1 Chitinophagaceae bacterium | reverse complement strand
CATTTATGGGCGCTATCATTATTGCCTTTCCCTATTTAATGTGGGAATTATGGCGCTTTGTTAAGCCGGCATTATCAGTAAAAGAAATCAATTATGCAAAAGGAAGCATTGGCTGGGTTTCGTTATGTTTCTTTGCCGGCGCAGCTTTTGGGTATTATTTATTGGCTCCTTTTACATTTAATTTTCTAGCCAATTTTCAATTAGGAACAAAAGGCGTGTATAAATATATGCCAACGCTTGATGATTATATTGATACCCTCACTTCTCTCATACTTGGCTGTGGGCTTGCTTTTGAGCTTCCAGTATTGGCGTATGTACTTTCAAAACTCGGATTGATTACACCAAAATTTTTAAAGAATTATCGCAAATACGCCTATGTTGTTATTTTAATTGTTGCCGCGGTAATTACACCTTCTCCAGATTGGACAAGCCAGACAATTGTTGCAGTGCCGTTAATCATTTTGTATGAAATAAGCATTTTTATAAGCAAAAGAGTCGACAAACAAAGGGTGAAAGCTGAAGCACAATGGGATTAAGATCCAAAATTGGATTTGATAAATCACCCATCAAATAAACGTTAAATCATCTTTCCGACAGTCAAATAATTTTGAAGATAGTACTGTTTTTTTTAGCTTAGCAGTAAGCTTTGACAAATGAAAACCCGTTCCATATATTTATCGTTTATTCTCATACTTTCCGGTTTATTTCTTTCATTCTCCCCCAGTAAAAGAACTAATAATCCCGATTCTGATTTTATAAAAGAAATCGTTAAAACAAGAACGAAAGCCAATCCTTATTATATTATAATTTCCAAAAAAAATTATGAATTAAGGGTGTACGACAACCAGGGTTGGTATGCAACTTATCCCTGTGTATTTGGCAGCAATGATCTTCGCGATAAATATATGGCCGGGGACAAAAGAACTCCGGAAGGTAACTTTAAAGTTGTATTGAAAAAGAATAATTCCAAATGGAAATTTGAGCTTTTATTAGATTATCCAAACCAAAGTAGCTATCAAAAATTTGATGCAAGAAAAGCAAAAGGTGAAATCCCAAAAAGCGCTAATATTGGCGGTGGCATTGCCATTCACGCTACAAGGCCACAAGAGGAATGGACGGTAGATTATTATCAAAACTGGACAGACGGATGTGTTTCTTTAAAATACACAGAAGCTGCGGACTTGTACAGTTATATTTCTGTTGGCACACCTGTTACTATTGAAAAATAGAAAACTTTTTTTTATTTTAGCCCCAATTAAATATTCTACCTCTGCTTATGTTCAAACATTTTCTTACTATCTGTTTCATTCTTTTTGGTGGAATAGCTGTTCAGGCACAAACTCAGTATTCTTATTATTTTGACAATGATATTAATCTGGTAAAAAAATCGCATGCTGTTTTTGTAGGCATCGGTATTTATGCAAATGGATTATTTGAATTAAAAGTATTAGATAAAAAGAGTAATAAACTATTATTATTGGAACACTTTACAGATTCATCTTTACAGTTAAGCAATGGATTATTTGTAAGTTATCTTCCAAATGGAAAGAAAGGAAGTGAGGGAAGTTATTTGTTAGGAAAACAGGATGGTTTGTGGAAAAAATGGAATTTGGCTGGGCAGGTTTCAGATTCTTCTCTTTTTAAAAATGGTGAAAAAATCTCAGAAAATATTTATGGATATTATCCTGGCGGAAAATTATTGTCAGAAAATTTTTATACAGCTAAAGATAATAAAAGGAAAGTCGTTTTTTTTGATGAAAAAGGAAAAGAAGTAACTCCTGGATCGAAGGAAGATCCAGATAAAATATTTACTAAAGAGGAGGTTGAAGCTTCTTTTCCAGGTGGTCTCGCGGCTTGGTCAAGATATATTTCCAAAGCAATTACGAATAACATTGATAAATTTAAAAAAGAAGATTATGGAACTTGTATTATAAGATTCATCGTTGATACTGCTGGAAATGTTCATGATGTTGAAGCGATAAATGGATGCGGAAAACATCTTTCCAGTGTTGGTATTGAAGCAGTAGAAAATGGCCCTAAATGGATACCTGCTCAACAAAATAGTCACCTTGTAAATGCTTACAGGATACAACCACTTACTCTGGTAAACCCGCATGAGTAGAAGATTAAATTCTATTACAACACCACATTCTGTACCAAATCACTTTTCCCAGGATAATCTGTATTAAAATGCAAGCCCCTGCTTTCATGCCTGAACTCCGCACTTTTTACAATTAAATATCCAACCGTAATCAGGTTTCTTAATTCACAGAGTTGCGGAGAAACTGTTGCAGTTTTATAAAATTCTTCGGTTTCTGTATGAAGAAGATCAAGTCTTTTCATCGCTCTTTCCAGGCGAATATTGGTTCGAACAATACCAACATAATCCGTCATTAATAATTGCAATTCTTTCAGGCTTTGTGTGATGAGAATCATTTCTTTTGGCACATTTGTTCCCTTCGCATTCCAGTCAGGAATTGCTTCATTAAATTCAATTGTATTTATTTTTACAACAGCATCTAAATAACAACGATGTGCAAATACCATCGCTTCTAAAAGTGAGTTGCTGGCAAGCCTGTTGGCTCCATGTAATCCTGTGCTGGCACATTCTCCACAGGCGTATAAATTTTTAATAGAGCTTCTTCCCCATTCATCTGCTTTTATTCCGCCACAACTGTAATGTGCTGCAGGAGCAACAGGAATGTATTGTTCAGCTACATCAATTCCTATGGATTTACATTTCTCATAAATGTTTGGAAAATGATGCAGGAATTTTTCCCGATCCATTTTGGTGCAATCCAGAAAAACATGTTCCGTACCATTAATTTTCATTTCGCTATCAATAGCTCGGGCTACAATATCGCGCGGTGCGAGATCTTTTCTTTCATCATAATTTCCCATGAAAGCTTCTCCTTTTTTGTTTCGCAAAATCCCACCATCACCACGCACTGCTTCAGTAATTAAAAATGCCTGGCCGCTTCTTCCGGCTTCGTATAAGGCAGTAGGATGAAACTGGATGAATTCCATATTTTCAATCCTTCCCTTAGCCCTGTAAGTCATAGCCACACCATCTCCAGTTGCAATCGAAGGATTGGTTGTTGTGCGATAAACCTGCCCATTTCCGCCAGTTGCAAGCAAGGTGATTTTTGAAATAATTTTCTCAATTTTATTTTCCTTCAGGTTGAAAACATACACACCAAAACATTCAATGTCGGGTGTTGACTTTGTAACCAAATAACCCAAATGATGCTGTGTGATAAGATCCACCACAAAACAATGATCAATCAGATGAATGTTTGGCTTTTTTGCAATCGCTTCAAGTAAAGTATCTTCAATTTCTTTTCCCGTTACATCTTTGTGATGAAGAATCCTAAACTCACTGTGGCCGCCTTCTTTTCCCAATGAATATTCGCCGGAATTCTCTTTGTCAAAATCAGCACCCCAGTTGATAATTTCCTTGATTCTTTCTACGCCTTCTCTTACCACAATTTCGACAACTTCAGGATTGCACAATCCGTCTCCGGCAATTAAAGTGTCCGCAATATGCTTTTCAAAACTGTCATTATCGAAATCAGTAACGCCGGCGACGCCGCCCTGGGCATACTTTGTATTCGTTTCTTCACTGATTGTTTTTGTAAGTATGGTTATTGATTTCCCAGGACAATCCTTTGCAACTTTTAATGCATAAGTTAATCCCGCAATGCCACTGCCGATAACAAGAAAGTCTGTTTTCAAATTTGGATCATTTGTTTATGGAAAATATAAATCTCCCAACTTTCAAAAAGACAGGAGGTTTTAGGAGACACTTTAGTTTATGTTTTAAGAATGAGAATCATGATTATTTGTTGCTTCACTGTTTAAAGCAGGATAATATTTACAAAAAATATTAAAGAGACATCACCAGTTTCGGTTCTACCCAAACATTATTTTCTTTCAATAAACTAATCAATTCTTCTACCGCCACACCTTCAGGAACATTTCTTTTTACAACCTCTTTTCCTTTGTACAAAGTAATCTTTCCAGGTCCGCTTCCTACATAACCAAAATCAGCGTCGGCCATTTCTCCAGGCCCGTTTACAATACAGCCCATGATCGCAATTTTTAATCCTTTCAAATGATGAGTAACAGCACGCACTTTTGCAGTGGTTTCCTGGAGATCAAAAAGTGTTCTTCCGCATGACGGGCAACTGATAAATTCTGTTTTGGAAATTCTTGTTCGAGACGCCTGCAAAATTCCAAAAGCAATTGAATTCATTAATTTATAGTTGGAAATTTTATCTTTATCAGAATAATGATCACCCAGACAAATTCCCTTTCCAAAGCCATCAATCAATAAAGCGCCCGTCTCAATCGCAAAGTGGATAAGACTTTCATCCATTGTATCTTTTTCGCTGTCGCAAATAATGATTGCCGGATTTTTGATTTCCCTTTCGTTTAATTCAAAAAACATTCTGCGGATACTTTGAACCGCATTTATATTTTCAGTGCTCAAACACAAAACAGCGGTTCGATCATTTTTTATTTTTTGAAAAAAAATCTCTTTATTAAAGACTGGATAGTTTTTTGAATAACAATCAAGCATCACAAAATTCAGAGTCAATGATTTTTCTATCGATTGATCCAGGTATTGGTCTTCATTTAAAATGGGAAAACAATTCTTATTATCATTCGAGCTTTTCCATGACTCATAATTATAAATTAATTTCAAAGTTCCGGGCAAAGCAAAATCAACGCGCTTATCTCCACAGAAAATATAATCAGCAGCCATATCGCTGATATTCCATTTATCCGTTACCGAATTGTATTTATAACCAATATCTTTTAAATCCTCCCGGCTAATTTTAATTTTTTTATGAAAGTCTGCAATTACAACCGGTACATTTAATCCTCCAATATTTTTTATTGAAAATGAATTTCGTGTACGCCTTTCCGTTATACCGGGAATTAATTGATAAATATCTTTTACCTGTGGAACAGAAGATTTATTTTCTTCTGAATGTTCATATCTTTTTATAATATTTTTACAAACCGGCAATTCAAATTCAGAATCTTCTGTGAGCGAAACGCGAATCGTGTCGCCGATTCCATCTTCCAATAAAGTACCAATCCCAATGGCGGATTTTATCCTCCCATCTTCTCCATCTCCCGCTTCTGTTACGCCCAAATGCAAAGGATAACAATGGCCAAGTTCGCTCTGCATATTTTCTATCAAAAGCCGGTAAGCCTGCACCATCACTTGCGGATTACTGCTTTTCATGCTAAGGACAATATTGTAATAACTTTCGCTTTCAGCAATGCGTAAAAATTCCATCGCACTTTCAACCATTCCAATCGGGGTATCGCCATAACGGCTCATAATCCGATCACTCAATGAACCATGATTCGTTCCAATTCGCATCGCCGTTCCATACTCTTTGCAAATTTTTATCAAGGGCGTAAAACGATTTCTGATTCTTTCAATTTCTTCCTGGTAATTTGCATTAGAATATTCTATTAATTCAAACTTTTTTTTATCAACATAATTCCCGGGATTGACACGAACTTTCTCTACAATACGCGCAGCAATTTCAGCCGCATTTGGTGTAAAATGTATATCGGCTACTAACGGTGTAAAATATCCGCGTTTATGCAATTCATTTTTTATGTTCAATAAATTTTCTGCTTCTTTTTTCGAAGGTGCTGTAATCCGCACCAGTTCTGCACCTGCTTCAATGCAGCGAATACTCTGCTCTACAGTTGCCAAAGTATTCATGGTGTCGGTAGTCGTCATCGTTTGAATCCGGATGGGATGAAAATTACCGATTAACAGATCGCCCACTTTTACTTCAAGCGTTTTTAATCGCTTATATTCTGTTAATGATTCAGCATAAAGTTCCATATTCTCTTGTAATAATTGTGTTGCAAAAATACACCAATTAGCACATTAGCTCATTAGATCATCAGCGAATTAACTACCAATCTTTTTCAGGGCTATCAGGCGCCGGCGCACCTTTGATTTTATGCAATTTATCCTGCAATTGCTTTTCCTTTTCAAGAAGTGATTTTAATTTTTCTTCTGCATCCTGTTTGGAAATTTTTGACGGAGATGGCTGTGCCTGCTGTTTTTTTTCCTGATTATTTTTTTGATCTTTTTGCTGCTGATTCTTTTTATCTTTTCTCTGATCTTTATTCTGCTGTTTTTGCTGTTCTTTTAATGCGCGTTGCAAATTTTGTCGTGCATCTTCATCGCTTGGATTTAATATAAGTGCGTTTTTGTAAGCGGTGATACATTCCGGCAGTTTCTTGGCTTTTTGATAAGCAACACCTTTATTATAAAATGCTTCCTGTTTTACAGCATTATTTTGCGAATGTGCAATCACATTATCATATGATTTAACGGCTTCTTCGGTTTTATCTTTTCTATAAAGCACATTGCCTAAATTATAACTGGCAGTAACATTTGTATCCGAATTTTTTAATGCATCACGATAAGCATTTTCTGCGGCATCGTAATTATTTTCTTTATAAGATTTGTTCCCTTTCATGATGGATTCTTTTGAACTTTGCGCAAAAGAAGAAACGGTCAATCCTATGAAAAAGAATACAGCAACCGCCTTTTTTATTTTCAATTTCTTTTTTTCTGAAAAGAAAAATTCTATCAATAATAAAATAAAAGCAGCACCGAGAAAATATTGGAAATATTGTTTGAATGAAGTGTAGGAACTATCGCTTATGGTTGCTTCATTTCCAATTTTTGAAAGTTGGTTTTTAATGCCCGCAGCCACTGCATCCGTGTTGGTATATAATTGATATACTCCATTCCCATTTTTAGCAATGTCGCTCAATTCCTGTTCATTCAACTTTGAAATTACCGTTTCACCTTTATCATCCTTTTTATATTGACCCGACGCAGGATCCATGATTGGCGCGCCTTGCGGCGATCCGATGCCGATTGTATTCACCATAATTCCTTCTTTGGCCAATTCTTTGGTAACCTTTATTGCTTCATTATCATGATCTTCTCCGTCACTGATAAGCAATACCGATTTAAACGTTTTTTCTTTTGGATTAAATGCGGCAAAACACATTTTTAATGCATCAGCAATAACAGTTCCCTGCGTGGGAACATCATCCGGCGAAGCCGAAGACAAATACATTTTCGCAGCTTCATGATCAACAGTCAAAGGCATTTGCAAATAAGCACGTCCCGCAAAAACTACCAGCCCAATTTTATCATCCGGTGAATTATCAATTATTTTTGAAATAACTTGTTTTGCACGTTCGAGCCTGCTGGGTTGTATGTCTTGCGCGAGCATACTTTTACTTACATCAAGCGCAATCATCAAATCCATTCCCCTTCTGTTTATTTTCTGAGTTCGGTCAGGTATTACCAAACCCGCAACAGCAAAGGCGCACAGCACAAAGGCGCAAAGGAATAAAATAAATTTAGTTAAAAAATTTTGGGAAGAATATTCAGAGATCAATTCTTTTACAAGAGAAGGATCACCAATTTTTTTTTCTACTTTTCGCTTCCAGTGTACTAACCGGAAATAAAAAAAGATCATCAACGGAACCGCAGCCAGCGCTATAAAATATTCTATGTATTGGAAATGGAGCATTTATAGCCGCTAAATTAAAAATCAATTTTTTGATGAAGTGTTAATTTGTTTAAATATCACCTAATGAATTATTAAATTTATTTTGATCTATCAATGATTCGATAATTATTTATCGCCTTTAAAAAATCCCATTTCTTTTAAAATTGATTTTGTAATATTCACGCCGATTGATTTTAAATCAAGATTTTTATCAGGCGACTTAACAAATGTCACAAAAAAATAGACGTGGCGATTTTCTTCAACCCAGCCTAATGTCCAGCCGAAACGATTATTTTTTTCGTCAATGCCAGCTCCGGTTGCGTAACTTAATTTGTATAAGGTATTGTCTTCCTGCAACATCAAACCTTCTAC
>JBEPVG010000070.1:0-8127 GCA_041691175.1 Chitinophagaceae bacterium | reverse complement strand
GGATGGCGGATTTATTTGGAAAAAAGACAAAGACGGAAATCCGTGGATAGCCGTTGCCTGCCAGGGTTTAGGCGCAAGTATTTGGTATCCATGCAAGGATTACCAGGCTGATGAACCCGATAGTGCTGAGATGCATTTTACAACCTCCTCAGATTTAATTACCATCAGCAATGGAAGACTCAGAAGCGTAAAAAATAATGGAGATGGAAATACAACTTATGACTGGGCTGTAGTAAATCCAATCAACAATTATGACATTACTTTTTATATGGGGAAATATGTTCATTTTGATCAAATATATAAAGGTGAAAAAGGAAATCTTACAATGGATTATTGGGTGCTTGATTCTAATCTTGCTAAAGCAAAAGCGCAGTTTGAAGAGGCGCCGCGGATGATGAAAGCATTTGAATATTGGTTTGGCCCATATCCTTTTTATAAGGATGGTTATAAATTAGTGGATGCTCCCTATCTTGGAATGGAGCATCAGAGCGCAATTGCGTATGGCAATCATTATTTGAATGGGTATTTAGGCCGTGATCTTTCGAAAAGCGGATGGGGGTTGAAATGGGATTATATCATTGTGCATGAAAGCGCGCACGAATGGTTTGGAAATAATATTACTTCAAAAGATATAGCCGATATGTGGATTCATGAATCATTTGCGATGTATGCTGAAGCGTTGTTTACAGAATATTATTATGGTAAAAAAGCCGCTGATGAATATATGATTGGCCTCAGAAAAAATATCGGGAATGATAAACCAATTATAGCTCATTATGGAGTGAATGAGGAGGGCAGTAATGATATGTATTATAAAGGCGGTAGCATGATTCATACTATCAGGCAGATTATAAATGACGATGGAAAATTTAGAAATATTTTACGGGGATTGAATGCAACGTTTTATCATCAAACCGTTACTACCAAGCAGGTAGAGGATTATATTAGCAATAAATCAGGCATTAATTTTTCAAAAGTTTTTGATCAATATTTGCGTAATATTCAGATTCCTGTTTTGGAATACAAAAAAATAAAAGGCACAATTTATTATCGCTGGACAAATTGCGTAGATCATTTTAATATGCCTTTGAAAATATTTAATGATAAGGGAAAATTGATCTTTATTCATCCAACTCCCCTTTTCCAAAAAGCACCCAAATGCGTAAATGAAATAAAAGTTGATGAAAATTTTTATGTAGAGGTGAAAGGTGAAAATTAAAAATTGCTTTTTTATTGAGTAAGCCAAAAAACTGAAAGGAAGAATAAAACCATAATTTGCGAACTTAATTTTATTTATGTCAGAGGTTCGAAGGCAAAGTATTATTTCAACCATTTTTGTTTACGCAGGTTTTGTTATTGGGTTTATAAGTACCTATTTATTTACGAGGCAGGGTTCTGTATTTACTCCGGCAGAATTTGGATTAACCAATATTTTTATTTCTGTCGGCAACCTCATGTTTGCGTTTGCCAATCTCGGGATGGTTTCGGTTGTTTATAAATTTTATCCTTATTACAATGATAATTTACCTAAGAAGAAAAATGATCTTCTAACATGGGCGTTGCTGATAAGCATCATAGGGTTTTGCTGTGTGATCCTTGCGGGAATTACGTTTAAAGATTTTGTTATCCAAAAATTCGGAGGCAATTCGCCTGAATTTATTCAATATTATTATTGGGTTTTCCCTTTTGGTTTTTCCATTCTCCTCTTTTCCATGTTTGAAGTTTTTGCCTGGAATATTCGCAAATCTATTTTTACAACATTTTTGCGCGAGCTTTTATTTAGGGCGCTTACGCTTATTCTTATCTTTTTCTTAAGCTTTAAATTCATCAACAGCTTCGACACATTCATTAAGTTGTACTCGTTTTCTTATGGCGTGGTGGCGTTGATTCTCCTCATTTATCTTACCTGGAAAAAAGAATTTTATTTAACTTTTAGTATCAGTCGCGTTACTAAAAAATTTTATAAGAAGATGGTTTCTATGGCTTCCTTAATTTATGTAGGAAGCACGATTTACACCATTGCCACATTTATAGACGGCATTATTATTATGTCGCTATGGGGCATGGCGGCTACCGGAATTTTTTACCTGGGTTTTGTGGTATCAGGATTGGTACAGGCTCCTCAAAGAGGTGCTGTTGCGGCGTCCATACCGGTTTTGTCAAAAGCCTGGAAAGATAAAGATTTTGATAAAATCAATCTGATTTACCAACGTTCAGGAATTAATTTACTGATCGCTTCGCTCGGAATATTTTTAATCGTATGGCTCAATTATACTGATGCAGTATTCACCTTTAAATTGAAGCCGGCTTATCTCCAGTCGCAATGGATATTTTTCTTTTTGGGATTGGCAAGAGTGGTAGATATGGGAACGGGTGTGAACTCCCAAATCATTGGTACATCTACATTCTGGCGTTTTGAATTTATCAGTGGAATGGTTTTATTGTCCCTCGCAGTGCCGCTTAATTATTTTCTAGTAAAACAGTTCGGTATCATTGGAGCCGGATATTCAACGCTTATTTCCTATTCTGTTTATAATATTATCCGTATTGGATTTTTGAAAAGAAAATTTAATATGCATCCTTTCAGTATGAAAACGATTTATGCCATTTTACTCGCTTTTGTAAGTTATTCTGTTTGTTATTTCGCATTTATTTCTCTTCATGGGTTTTTTGCTATTGTCCTCAGATCCACAGTGTTTACTGCATTGTACGGAGGTGCTATTATCTTTTTTGATCTTACACCGGATATTTTACCTGTATGGGATAATTTGAAAAACCGGACTTTGCGAAGAAAAAATCCTTCCTCCTAAACTTTAATTTCCTTTCTGTTTTGTTGATTTCTAAAAGGAAAATTCCTGATATTTATTGGTTTACCGGGGCTTTTTTTCAAACTCAAAAAACAATTCGTATCCCTTTCTCGGAGCTATAGAATTATTACAGCTTTGAAACTTTAGGAATTTGAATACAGGCTGAAACAGTTTTTTATATTCTTCATCATTTGCAATGAATGGCGGCTCAGACTGAGTGAACTTTTTATTAAAGAAGACACCTGCAATTTTCCCTTCATCGTTTAAGATGTTGTAACATTTTTCTACATACTTTTCGCGTAACGATGGATTCAAAGCACAAAAGAAAGTTTGTTCCAAAATCAAATCATATTTTTCGTGGTGATCGAAAAAATTTTCATTTACAATTTTAATTGGTTTGCCTTTATATTTTTCTATTAGCCTGCTTGTTACAACATGGGAAAAATCAATTAGCGTAACATTTTTAAAACCATTTTCTATGAGATATTCTGCCTCATAAGCATTGCCACATCCCGGAATTAAAATATTTAAATCTTTGTTTTTGATGCTGTCAATATAACTTTTCAAAGGCGGTGAAACCTGGTGCATATCCCATCCGGTTTCATTATTTAAATAACGTTCGTCCCAATAGTTTGGCGCTGTTGAAGCTTTCTCATCCAATGATTCGCTTTCCATTTTAATTTGTTTTTTTGATTTAAAAAATGTGCAAATAGTACAGTTGTGGGCGATTGTAAAAATTGAATATCAAATTTAAAATTGAGATTCAAATAACTTTACATTTTTTGGGGAACTTTAATTCCCAACAATTCCATTCCGCTTTTAATAATATTTGCGGTCATAACGCTGATGTACAAACGCAGTTTTTTCTTCTCCTTACTTTCGGCATTTGTAACAGAATGTTCAGAATAGAAAGAGTTATACAATTTGGCAAGATTAAAAACATAATTGGCTATCACTGAAGGATTCATTTCATCTGCCGCATCAGAAATTATATTGAAATATTTTTCTAAAAAGATAATCAGTTGCCTTTCCAACGGAAGAAGTTTGCTGCTTGCTAAATCCTCAATTACAATTGTCGGTTTGCCTTCGCCTACTTTCCGCAGAATAGACTGAATCCTCGCATAAGTATATTGAACGAAAGGCCCGGTAAATCCATGGAAATCTATACTTTCTTCCGGATTAAAGATCATTTTTTTCTTTGGATCGACTCTTAATAAATAAAACTTAGTTGCGCCAAGAGCAAGGGTTTCATACAATTCTTTTAATTCTTCTTCTGAAAAATCTTTTACTTTTCCCAACTCCTTTGTATGCTTCTCTGCAGTTGCGACCATTTCATCAATCAGTTCGTCTGCGTCAACCACAGTTCCTTCGCGACTCTTCATTTTTCCGCTTGTTAATTCAACCATTCCATAACTTAAATGGAAAATTTTATCAGAAAATGGCATCCCCAGTTTGCGGATAATCTCCTTCAACACTTTCATGTGATGCAATTGCTCATCGCCGATTACATAAATGCTTTTGTCCAAATGATATTCTTCGAATTTTTGAATCGCCAAACCTATATCCTGTGTAATATAAACTGAAGTACCATCACCGCGCAGCACTAATTTCTCGTCCAGGTTTTTATCTGAGAGATCAATCCAAACACTTCCATCTTGTTTTTTAAATAAAATATTATTTTGCAAACCTTCCTGCACGAAATCTTTTCCCAAAAGATATGTGTTGCTTTCATAAAATGTGTGATCAAAATCACTTCCGATTCTTTTATAAGTTTCATCGAATCCTTTATAAACCCATCCGTTCATTTCGCTCCAAAGAGCCCGCACGTCAGGATTTCCATTTTCCCAACCTAAAAGCATTTGCTGTGTTTCCTTCATGATCGGCGCTTCTTTTTCAGCCTCTTCTCTGGACATTCCCGATTCAATTAGTTCGGCAACTTGTTTTTTATATTCCTCATTAAATTTTACGTAATAATCGCCCACGAAATGATCTCCTTTTGCATGTTCAGATTCGGGAGTGGCGCCATTGGCAAATGTTTTCCACGCGATCATGCTTTTGCAAATATGAATTCCACGATCATTTACTATAGAAGTTTTAATCACCTCATTGCCATTTGCTTTTAAAATTTCTGCAACACTCCATCCTAAAAAATTGTTTCTCAAATGCCCCAGGTGGATGGGTTTATTGGTATTTGGTGAAGAATATTCAACCATTATTTTTTTATGACCCAGAGGTTTTTTACCAAAATTTTCATCCTGGTAATTCTCTTTTAAAAGAGTATTTAATTGTGCATCATTGATTTCTAAATTTAAAAACCCTTTAATTATATTATAGCCGGAAAAAAAATCAGGATGATTTACTCTTAAATAATCTCCCAATTCTTTCCCTAAAACTTCTGGAGATTTTTGTAATGTTTTTACCAAAGAAAAAAGTACAATGGTATAATCGCCTATAAACTCTTGCCTGGTATTATTTATCTGGAAATCTTTTTCAGTAAAATCCTGACCGTATAAATCGGATAAACTTTTTATTGCGAAGGATTGAATGTTAGAAGTGAAGGACATTTTACGAAGTTCTTGAATTTGTGAATATTTATTTTGGAAATCTTGAACTGATAAATCTTTGAACGAAATAAAAAGTTTTAGTTTCAGGATTCTGTTTAACCGACAGAAAAAAATAATTAAAATTTATTCTACTGAATTCTTTAATTGAATAAAATACAGTAAAGCAACAAAGAAGGAATATTTATGATTTTGTAAGTGAAAAATACAGTTATTTGTTAAAGGGGAAAATTGCTGAAATGCAATGCAGTACTTACTTATAATTTTCCATTGCTTTTTTCACGCTTTCATATTTCAGTAATAAAGCTTCTGCTGTTGCTTCGTCTTTTATACCGGTATTCTCCATCAGCATCTGAGTGCCTCTTCGCAAAATTTTTTGATTTGTCAATTTCATATTTACCATTTTATTATCTTCCACTCTTCCCAATTGTATCATTGCGGTTGTAGAGATCATATTCAAAATCATTTTTTGCGCCGAACCACTTTTCATTCTGGTGCTGCCCGTAATAAATTCCGGGCCGACAATTACTTCTACCGGGTAATCTGCCACGCTGCTTATCGGAGAATTCGGATTGCAGGCGATACTTCCGGTTAGAATATTATTCTCTTTACATTTTTGTAAGGCGCCTATTACATATGGTGTCGTGCCGCTGGAAGCAATTCCGATTACCATATCTGCATTCGAAATATTATATACCTGTAAATCCTTCCAGCCTTGGCTTGTATCATCTTCTGCATTTTCTACAGGATCAACAATTGCTTTCTCTCCGCCAGCAATAACGCCGATGACGAGGCCTTTCGGAACGCCATAAGTAGGAACGCATTCACTTGCATCAAGAATGCCCAAACGTCCGCTGGTACCAGCCCCGATGTAAAATAATCGTCCTCCATCGATCATTTTTCCGGAAACAGCTTTGATCAAATTTTCAATTTCCGGTAATGATTTTTCCACAGCTGCAGCTACTAAAATATCTTCTTTGTTGATATTCCTGATTATTTCTCCAACAGTCATTTTTTCAAGGTGACGATAATTTGAAGGTTGTTCAGTAACTTTTATAAAAACCATGGATTTTTTTTGCGAAATTAAATTATTATAAATATTCCACGGTTGCAACCGTAATATTTGTTATTGTTAAAACTATTTTCGCCTTTGGTGCGATTATATTCTTATATTAATTTACACCTTTTCTTTTCAAGATAAAAACGTTTTCTCAAATGAAACAACTGATATGCGCGATTTCTGTTTTTTTTCTTTCAACTTTATTTGCCGGAGCTCAAAATATCGAAAACAATTTGCAGGTCTTCGCCAACAACTTTACCCAGGAAAGAATTTATTTTCATTTTGACAAATCAACTTATGCGCATGGAGAAACCATTTGGTTTAAAGCATATTTAATGCAAACAATTTTTCCTGTGGAAGAAAGTAAAACGGTTTACATTGACTGGACGGATGAAAAGGGAAAATTGATTTTGCATAGCGTTAGTCCTATTGTAGACGGAACCGCTTTCGGGCAATTTGACATTCCTGCAAGCTATGCGGGGCAATACATTCACGCGAAAGCCTATACAAAATGGATGCTCAATTTCGACTCTTCTTTTTTATACAATAAAGATCTGAGAATCCTTTCTGATTCAAATTCTTTACCAGTTTCTAAAAGTATTATTAAACCTGAACTGACATTTTTTCCTGAAGGCGGCGATGCAATTGCAGGTGTAACAAATAAGATTGCTTTTAAGGTAAATGATCAATTCGGAAGACCCGTAATAATAAGAGGTGAAATTAAAAACGGCAAAGGTGCGGTTGTGAATAAATTAAATGTTCTTCATGATGGAATGGGATATTTTTATATTATGCCGCAAGCCGGAGAAACATTTTCTGCATCATGGGAAGATGCAAAAGGCGTTCAATATAAAACAGAACTGCCGGCAATAAAAAATTCAGGAGTTTCTCTGCAAGTTACTGTTATTGGTACGCGCAGAAATTTTTTAGTGAGTGCTGCGCCGGCATCGGTTTCAGAAATAAATTCCGTGCATATTATTGGGACAATGTATCAACGACCGGTTTTTAATATCACCAAAGATTTGAAAGAAGGCCGTGCGGAAGGAGTTATTCCGACAGAATCTTTGCCATCAGGAGTGTTGACGATCACTGTTTTTGATAATCAATGGAAGCCGCTGGCAGAAAGGATTACATACGTTAACAATGAAGAATATGTTTTTCAGCCGGAAATGAAAGTTCAACATTGGGGATTGAATAAACGCGCAAAAAATGAAATTGAAATTTCTGTTCCGGATAGCCTATATGCCAATTTATCTGTTTCTGTGACTGATGCAGGAATTGATGAAGACAGCAGCGATAATATTATTTCGCATCTTTTATTAAGTGGAGAATTAAAAGGGAAAGTAAATGATCCGGCATATTATTTTTTAAGCACCAGCGATTCTACCATGCAACAATTAGACCTTGTAATGCTTACTCATGGTTGGCGCCGGTTTGATTGGGAAAAAGTAATGAATGGAAAGTTTCCGACAATTAATTACCCAAGAGATACTTCTTATCTCACTTTATCAGGCAAAATTTATGGTGCCACTCCTTCGCAGTTAAGAAGTGCTGGTGAAATAATTTTGATGGTGAATCAGAAGAACTCTGGAATGCATGTTTTAACCACGCCGGTAAATACTGATGGAACTTTTAACGATCCTTCATTAATTCTTTTTGATACTGCCCGCGTTTATTATCAGCTTCCAAAATCCAAAGG
>JBEPVG010000069.1:0-8184 GCA_041691175.1 Chitinophagaceae bacterium | reverse complement strand
ATTATGATCTTATTTTTCTGGACAAATCATGGGAATGGCTAAACGATCCTGAAATTAAAGACTTGACTATGACGCCTGATTTTACAAAGGATGATCAACTCGTTTTTTTCAAAAATTTACAAGAAAAAAAAGATTATTGGATTAAAGGTGTTACAGAAAATGACCTGCCAATAGGGGCAATGGGTTTAAAACATATCAATAGCAAAACCGCCGAATTCTGGGGCTTCATAGGTGAAAAAGATTATTGGGGTAAAGGAATAGGAAATTTTATGTTGCATCAGGCTCTTGAAAAAACCAGAGAATTGAATCTAAAAAAATTATTTTTAAAAGTGAGTAACAAAAATACAAGGGCCAAAAATTTGTACATGAAAATGGGATTTAAAATTATTTCACCGGGCGAAGTTGAACAATACGTAATTGAATTATGAAAGTTGTAAAATTTGATAAAAGTAAATTTTCGGAATGGAATGAATTTGTAACTAATTCAAAAAATGGGCTTTTTCTTTTTAATAGAACATATATGGATTACCACAACGAAAGGTTCACCGATCATTCTTTAATGCTTTATAAAAATAATAAATTAGTTGCTTTATTACCAGCCAATGAAAAAAATCAAAAAATTTTTTCTCATGCAGGCCTAACTTTTGGAGGATTGATTATGTCGTATGGATTAAAAGCTGCCGACACAATTTCCATTTTTGAAAAAATAATTGAGTATTGTAAGAGTACAGGAATTGATGAAATTTTTTACAAAGCCATCCCACCCATTTTTCATAGATACCCGGCACAAGAAGATTTATACGCACTTTTTCGCCAAGACGCTACATTTTATAGAAGAGACATTTCCACGGTGATTAATCTTTCTAACCCAATCAAATTTTCAGAAACCAAACGACAGGCGGTGACAAAATGTATTCAATCAGGAGTTCAAATATCCGAGAATGAAAATTTTACTGAATATTGGAAATTATTAACTGAAGTGTTGAATAAGTTCGAAACAAACCCCGTTCATTCTATAGATGAAATTCACTTTTTAAAAAGTAAATTCCCACAAAATATCCGACTTTTCGAAGCAAGGTTGAATGAAGAACTTTTAGCTGGGGTTGTTATTTATGATTACGAAAATGTTACTCACACTCAATATATGGCAAATTCAGAGGTGGGCAGAAAATTAGGAGCATTGGATTTTATAAATTTCAAATTGATTACTGAATATTTTAAAGATCGAAAATATTATAGCCTTGGCACCTCTAATGAAAATGAAGGAAAACATTTAAATGAAGGATTGATACAACAAAAAGAAATGATGGGTGGACGGGGCGTTGTCAATGATTTTTATAAAATTCAAATTATATGAAAATTCCCTTTCTTTCTTTTGAGTACATGCACCTTCCCATAAAAAATGCTTTGTGCAAAGCTTTCGAAGAAGTACTTGATAGTAACTGGTATGTTATGGGAAAACAATTAGATAAATTTGAAACCGCTTATGCTGAATTTAATAAAGTAAATTTTTCTGTAGGCTTAAGTAATGGTTTGGATGCCATTTATATTGCATTAAAAACATTGAATATTGGAGCAGGAGACGAAGTGATTGTACCATCTAACACTTACATTGCAACACTTCTGGCTGTAACTTATGTCGGTGCCCGGCCAGTTTTAGTAGAGCCAGATATTAATACCTATAATATTGATCCCACAAAAATAGAAGAGGCTATAACACCTGCTACCAAAGCTATTATTCCGGTTCATTTGTATGGACAGATATGCAGCATGGACCATATAATGGCAATTGCAAAAAAACATAACCTATATGTAGTAGAAGACAATGCACAAGCACATGGCGCCAGTTTCAACGGAAAAATTACAGGTAGCTTTGGGAATATTAATGCTACCAGCTTCTACCCGGGGAAAAACCTTGGCGCCCTTGGCGACGCGGGCGCTGTTACAACTAATGATGCAACCCTCGCAAATACAGCAAGGACCTTGCGTAACTACGGATCGCAAAAAAAATATTACAACGAAGTAATGGGGCACAACATGCGCTTAGATGAATTGCAGGCGGCACTTCTCTCTGTAAAACTGCCTCATCTAAATTCGTGGATAGAGCAGCGGCGATTAATAGCGAGCTGGTATGAAAATGCTTTAACGGGTGTTGGCGATTTAATGTTGCCAAATGCTGCAACGGCCTCTTCACATGTTTACCATTTGTATGTAATCCGAACAAAAAAAAGAGATACACTGCAAGCGTGGCTAACGTCGCAAAGTATTGGTACGCTTATACATTATCCGATTCCACCACATTTACAAAAAGCATATAGTCATTTAGGATTCAAGCAGGGTTCTTTTCCAATAGCAGAAAATATTGCCAACTCTTGTCTCAGTTTGCCGCTATGGCCAGGTATGAAAGAAGCCGACGTAGAATATGTTACAGAGCATATCAAAACATTTTATAAGTAAAATAATTAAGTACTGTAAACAAAAAATAATTAATTATATACTCAGTGAACTTAATAAAAACAAGTTTTTATACTTCCATATCCACAGCAATAACTTTTATTAGTGGCTTCATTGTTACAAAAATAGTAGCATTGAAAATTGGCCCTGAAGGAATTGCCTATCTTGGTCAATTTCAAAACACAACTGCTATTTTAACTATGCTCGCAACCGGAGGAATCACAACCGGGGTTATTAAATATCTTGCGGAACATACAAACGACGCGGTTAAAAGCCAGCGAATAATTAACACCGCCTTTATAATCATTTTCTGTAGTTCTTTATTGGTTTCATTGTTTGTGATGAGCGCGAGTGGTTATTTATCTGTAGCTGCATTTAAAAAACCTGAGTTCTGGATCGTGTATTTTTTATTCGGCTTGTTCACAATGCTTATTTCTTTTAATGCAATGTTTTTAGCAATTTTAAATGGCTTAAAACAAATCAAAAAATTTACAATAATAAATATATGTGCATCATTAATTGGTGTTGCACTTACAGTTTCGTTTGCTTATATATTTGGAATTATTGGCGTGTTAATTTCAAGTACGGCGTTATCCATAATTATATTTTTTATCAACGTTTACTTTTTTAATAAATTAGGAATCAAATGGAAACCCAATTTCAAATCGTGGGATAAACCTGTGCTAAAAATGCTTTCAGGATTTTCTCTTATGGCGGTAGTAAGCGGTTTCGTGGTTCCATTTATGCAGATATTAGTCAGGAATAAAATCATACTTGATTTTTCAATTGCTGATGCTGGCTACTGGCAGGCGGTTACAAAAATATCTGATTACTACCTCGCATTTATTACAACTGTTTTAGGTGTTTATTATATGCCGAGATTATCAGAGATCAAAAACAAGAAAGATATTAGAAGCGAAATCATAAAAGGATATAAAACTATATTACCTGTTGTCGGTGCGATTGCTTTTTTAATCTGGTTATTCAGAAGTGCTATAATACACATATTATTTACTCCTGCATTTTTGCCGATGAAACCTTTATTTACTTATCAATTATTAGGCGATTTTTTTAAAATTGGAAGCTGGCTAATTGCTTACTTAATGTTGGCAAAAGCAATGACCAAAACTTACATTGTCACTGAAATTTTGTTTGCATTTTCTTATGTAGTTTTATCTTATTACCTCATGAATCATTATGGCATAATCGGGGCAACATATTCCTTTTGTATTAACTATGGTTTGTATTGGATTATCATGGCTTTTGTAATTAAAAAGAACCTTTAATGCGATTCTGCTTTTACTCAGGATACAGGGATTTAAAAGGCGGGTATACTACCCTTTTGCTCACGCTAATTAAGGAATTGCACCATCAAAAGAAGGAAGTTGTTTTAATAAATTTTTCCCGCGGACTTATTGCAGATGAGTTAAAAAAAGAAAAGGTTGAAATTAATATTATAGATATTGACTCTTTAAATTGGCATAATATTCATCGTCAAATTTCTCACACTGATATTTTTATCCTGACAAAATTCGAAGAAATTTATCGTCATCTTTTAAAAATAAATCCCAGGGTTGTTTATTTTGATATCAACGATTTCATTTGCCAAATAAGCGACTATAAATTTGGAATTAAATTCCCTTCATTAGGAAAAAAACTGGTAAATCAATTACTTGCCAAAAGAAGTCTATTCTTTATGGATGATACAGGAGTGTTTAACCTGAAACAAACCTTTTCAATAGATGCAAAGAACCCGGTTTTTTTGCCTATACCGGTAACAGTCCCTCCAGAAAATACTTATCAAAAAAGGCATAAGTTCCCTGGCGATATTTTGCATCTTACCTATATTGGAAGAAGTGTAAATTGGAAAATGATGCCTTTAGTAAAAATCCTGGCAGATTGCGTAAAGTCTTCGGTTCAAAAAAAAATAAAGATTACAATAGTGGTAGATAGTATATCAGAATTTCGAAGATTTATAAACGTTGATGAATACATCCAGGGATCGAAACTGAACATAATCCTGGTAGAGAATATGTTGCCATCTTCTATAAATGAATTTCTTTTAAACAATTCTGATTTGCATTTTGCAATGGGTACTGCAGCGCTTGATGCTGCCAAACTTGGAATACCAACCGTACTTGTAGATTACTCTACTGCCGTATTCCCATCAGACTATCAATATAGATGGTTGTTTGAAACAGTAGATTTTAACTTAGGTAGAAATCTTGATAAGCTACCCGTAAGCAAAGGCTTTTCAATGAACGAGCTATTAACAATGTTGTCTTGTGATAAAGATGAGCTAATGCATTTTTCAGAACTTTCCTATAAATATGTTCTGCATAAACATTCGGTTGATAAGATTGTTACGCGATTAATTTCTATTTGCGAAGAGTCGGATTTCAGAATAAACGATGCCAAAAAATTAGTGCCTTTCTATTTCAATGCACACACATCGATAAAAAAAATTGTTCGCCTCCTTTTGAAACAAAAAAAACAGTAATAATAAAACAATGGCTGTTTCGGGAAAGGTTTTGAGCGGCTTGATTCAGTACATTTGAATGCATCATCTTTTTAAAATAGACCAAAGTGGATAATAGAAAAACGATTCTTCATATAATACAAAATTTTGGCAGAGGAGGAGCTGAAACCGCCGTGGTAGGCATTTTAAAGGAACTTACCGGGTATAAAAATATTGTTGTTACTCTTAATGAACTAAATGAATTTGGGGATGAACTAAAATATGATAAATATTATTGCCTCAACTTGCGTTCTTACTATCTATTTCCATTGGCAATAAAGAAACTCAAAAAAATAATAAAAGAGAACAACGTAGATCTTGTGCACAGCCAGCTATATTGGAGTACAATTCTGGCGCGGTTTGCATGCCCCAATGATACCCCGCTTGTTACTTCAATCCAGGCATCATTAAGTAATAGCGTTGAGTATAAAAGAAAATGGATTGGCTGGCTTGACAAAATTAGTTACAATAGAAAGAGGAGTACTACGCTAGGAGTTTCTAAACATACCTTAGACGATTATTTTAGATTTTTAAAACTACAACCATACGAAAATTACGTTCTGTATAATTTCGTAGATAATAAAATTTTTGCTACACCATTAACATCATCGCAGAACGAAAGCAAAGTTTTTAAAATAATATCTGTTGGAAATTTAAAGGCTCAAAAAAATCACCAATTTTTATTGAATGCGTTTCTAAAGTTGAAAGACCAGGACATATGTTTAGATATATATGGTGATGGATTACTTTATCCGGAGCTTTCAAAATTTATTAAAAATAATAATTTACCCGTGCGGCTTATGGGTAAAATAAAAAACCTGAATGAGGTGATAACCGGGTATGACCTTTTTGTCATGTCCTCGTTTTATGAAGGCTTTTCATTAGCGGTGCTGGAAGCTATGGCTATGAAAATGCCAATGTTGTTAAGTGATATCCCTACTTTTAAAGAAGAATGCGAAGACACGGCTGTTTATTTTAATTTAAATGACACAGATGAATTTTGTGAAAAGCTCAAAGCTCTTATTATTGATCCGGGAAAAAGAAAGATCATTTCGGAAAAAGCACAAAAACGGGTACTTGAAAATTTTACTCTTTCACATCATATGCAGGAATTAAAAAAAATCTATACAGAAACTTTTATGTTGTATCAGAAAAAAAATATCCCTGATTTTTTGGAAATTAAATAAAACGATAACCAGGTAAACCGTTATCATGAAATAAAAAAAATACTAATGTGCGGCATCGCAGGCTATATATCCTTAAATAATTCTATCAGTGCTGAGCAACTAAAAAAAGCAACAAATTTGTTGCAACATCGAGGGCCTGATGCTGAAGGATTTTATTTTTCTGAGGATAACAAAATTGGTCTTGGCCACAGGCGCTTATCAATTATTGATTTGTCGGCAACCGCAAACCAGCCAATGTACTCTTCTGATGGAAAATATGTAATCATTTTTAATGGAGAGGTTTACAATTTTAAAGAACTTAGGCAACTACTAAAAGATAAAGGCGAATCTCTTGTCACTACTTCTGACACTGAAGTTATATTACAATCATTCGCAGAGCGCGGAGTGGAATGTTTCAAAGATTTTAATGGCATGTTTGCTTTGGCTATTTATAATATTGAGAGCAATATTCTTACCCTGTGCAGAGACCATGTAGGTATAAAACCGCTTTTTATTTATTATGATGAAACTTCGTTTTTATTTGCGTCTGAAATAAAATCAATCAGGTCTATAAAAGGATCACAATTGGAAATTAATAAAAATGCTCTCCCATATTTTTTGCATTTAGGTTTCATTCCACATCCTCTTACTATTTTTAAAAATGTAGAAAAATTTCCGGCAGCTCATTATTGGCAAATTGATACAACGCAAAATTCTTTTAAAACAATTTCTTCAATTATTACACCGTTCTGGAATCTTGAATCGAAGATTGAAAAAACTTCTTTAGCAAATGAATCCGTTGCAAAAAAAGTATTGACAGATTTATTATTTGATTCTATAGAAAAGCAATTAATAAGTGATGTTTCTATCGGTACTTTTTTAAGCGGGGGCGTTGATAGCAGCCTTGTGACGGCAATAGCTTCAAAAATCAGCACTCGAAAAATTAATACATTTAGTATAGCTATTGATGATGGAAAATTTAATGAATCGAAATATGCAAACCAGGTATCTGCTCATTTGCAAACTCAGCATCATGAGTATCATGTTAAAGAAAAAGAAGTATTGAATCTTATTAATAATCTTATACCGGCGTATGATGAGCCATTCGCAGACTCTTCTGCATTCCCTACAATGATGGTAAGCATGCTGGCCCGGCAAAATGTTACGGTTGCGCTTAGTGG
Organism: Chitinophagaceae bacterium; assembly: GCA_041691175.1. Lineage (GTDB taxonomy): Bacteria > Bacteroidota > Bacteroidia > Chitinophagales > Chitinophagaceae > Ginsengibacter. The sequence goes on along the minus strand of JBEPVG010000069.1, from coordinate 865 downwards.
CGACGGCGGAGATGAATTATTTATGGGTTATGGGATGTATGCCTGGGCAAAGAGATTATCTAAAAAATGGGTTCCACCATCCAGACATTCTATATTTGTCGCGTCAAAATTAATGACCGGTAAATATCAACGTGCAGGTCATTTATTTGCCTATTCTGATAAGCAAAATATTAAAAGCCATATTTTTTCGCAGGAATTATATTTTTTTAGTGAGCAGGAAATAGATCAAATTTTAATTGAAGGGAAATTTGATTTCAAAAAACTAAATACCGGCCTTTCTACAAAAAGAAATTTAAACCCTGAAGAACAACAATCAATTTGGGATTTAAACTATTACCTGCCAGACGATCTCCTTGTAAAAGTTGATAGAGCCAGCATGTTGTATTCTTTGGAAACAAGGGTTCCATTGCTCGATTACCGGGTAATAGAATTTGCGTTTAATCTTAATAGTGAGTTAAAGATGAAAGGCAAAATTATGAAGTATATTTTGAAAGAAATTTTATACGATTACCTGCCTAAAGATTTTTTTGACCGACCGAAGCAGGGTTTCAGCATTCCATTAAATAAATGGTTGAAAACAGACCTTAGGTATTTGCTTGAAAAGTATACTTCTTCAACGATTATTGAACGACACAATTTATTAAACTATACAAAAGTCGATAGTATTAAAAAGAAATATCTTGCGGGGCGTGATTATTTATTCAACAGGCTCTGGGCAGTAGTTGTGTTGCATTGGTGGTTAGAAGAAAATTCCGATCATTCATGAAATCACCAAAAAATATTTTGTTCATTTCTTATGATGGTATGACAGATCCTCTCGGTCAAAGCCAGGTAATTCCTTACCTGGCAGGGCTTACAAAGCATG
>JBEPVG010000068.1:0-8198 GCA_041691175.1 Chitinophagaceae bacterium | reverse complement strand
GTGGTAAGCATTGCAACAAAAGATAAATTTCAACTATTTTGTTTGTTTACTACAAACCAATTTCTAATTTCGTGAAAATTTTGAGTAATTAGTGGCTTCCTTTTTAAGGAATGAATAACGAAAAATCGAAAGCCGCATTAAGCTATCTGATCTTTTCTTCACTTATCTTTGACCTCAATTTTTAATAGTGCTTATGCTCAAAGAGATCAATGAATCCGTTCATTTTATACAATCGAAATATGCAACACAGCCTTCCGTTGGAATCGTTTTGGGAAGTGGCCTCGGAAGTTTTGCCGATGAAATAGAAATTGAATGTGAAATTCAATATAGCGACATTCCGCATTTCCCGGTAAGCACCGTAAAAGGGCACAGCGGTAAATTAATTTTCGGAAATCTAAGTGGCAAAAAGGTGGTTGCGATGGGTGGTCGTTTTCACTATTATGAAGGATATTCTACACAGGAAGTTGTTTTTCCAATCAGGGTTTTGAAATTTTTAGGATTAAAAACTTTGTTAATCAGCAATGCCGCCGGCGGAATAAACCGTTCTTTTAAAGTGGGTGATTTAATGATTATCCAAGATCATATCAGTATGCTCACCCTCAATCCTTTGCTCGGAAAAAATGAAGACGAATTGGGAGAACGCTTTCCCGATATGAGCGAGCCTTACAAAAATTATTTAATCGAAAAAGCAAAAGAAATTGCAATTGAAAATAAAATTGAAATTAAAGAAGGAGTTTACGCAGGCGTTACCGGGCCTACGTTTGAGACGAGAGCAGAATATAAAATGTTGAATATTCTTGGCGCAGACGCGGTTGGAATGAGCACGGTGCAGGAAGTAATAGCCGCTGTGCATTTGGGTTTGCCGGTTTTTGCAATGAGTGTAATAACAGACGTTGGAATAAGAGAAGAAGAAAATACAATCACACATGAAGAAGTTTTGAAGGCCGCAAAAGATGCAGAACCAAAGCTCACACTGATTTTTAAACAACTGATTGCCCAGTTATAAGAATGCTGACACATGGTTATTTCACAAAAAAAATTTATAAAATATTCACTGACCAAGAAAATTAGCGTTTTAATTTTATTAGTTTTTTGTATTCAGTTTTCTAATGCGCAATTGCCCAATCTGAAATCCGGACATCCTCTTGGAGGATTTAGAGGCACGAATGGAAAGTCCGGCTCCGATACGATTGGCTTTGAGCACCGCGACGACCTCAAAGATTCCATCACCATTTCTTATCATCATCTCAATTCTTTGGTGAAGGAATATCTCGATTCCTCCATCAATGATTTTGGTAAATATTATACGGTTCCGGATGGTTATGTAACGCTGGGAAATAATGGCAATGCTGCCTATCCTGTTTTATTTACACCACTGCTTAAAGCTGGTTGGGATGCAGGTTTGCATGCTTTCGACTTGTATAAATTTACCATCGAAAATACACGTTTTTTTAAAACAACAAGGCCTTATACCGAGCTTAGCTATTTTTTAGCCTCAGGAAAAGAACAGGTGGTAAAAGTGTTGCAAACGCAGAATATAAAACCGAATTGGAACGTAGGAATTGAATATCGTCTAATATCATCGCCGGGATTTTTTCAGACACAAAATACCAATCACAACAACTACCGCTTTTTCAGTAATTACCAGGGAAAGAGAAAAAGGTATGCAGCTTATTTTGTCCTTCTTGGAAACAAACTTTCTTCTTCTGAAAATGGTGGAATAAAAGCTGATTCTTTCCTTCAGGATCCCAATCGTAAAAGACGTCTTGCTGTTCCTGTCAACCTTGGCGGCGATGTTGAAAATCCAAATATCTTTTCCACCAAATTAAATACCGGGAACCTTTACAGTAATTTCACCGCATTTTTCAGGCAGAGTTATGACATTGGGAAAAAAGATTCGATCATTATAAACGACAGTACTACAGAATATTTATTTTATCCAAAACTTCGTTTTCAACACACGATTAATTACACCTCCTCAAAATTTGAATTCAGAGATACTTTAAATAATCCCACGTTTGCACAATCGGATTCTGCTTTCTTCAAAGAGCATTATGATACTACATTAAATCCAAAATATGGCTTGGACTTTTCCCTAAAAGACAAATGGAAATTTGTTTCAAATGATTTTGTGATTCGTCAATTTCCCGAAACAAAAAACCAGGGGCAATATATTGAAGCCGGACTGCGTTTAGAGAATTTTTCAGGATACTTTTATTCAGGAAAAAAGAACTTTTATAATGTAGTATTACATGGAGAATATCGAAATAAAACAAGGAACAGGAAATGGGACGCTGTTGCAAATGGCGAATTTTATCCTACTGGTCTCAATGCTGCAGACTTCAATGTTTACGCGTCTGTAGCACGAACGCTTAATAAAAAATTGGGCGATGTGCAGGTTAGTTTTCAAAATGTGAATCGCTCTCCTTCTTATATTTATGAAGGAAATTCTTCTTTCAATTTGAATAATAATTTGAACACATTGAAAGAAAATATAACTGTTTTAACTGCTACTGCAATTAATCGGAGGTTTACTTTAATGGTGAGGAATATTTCGATTACCAACTACACTTATTTCAAAAATTTTTATCAGACAGACCAGTTTAATGGATTAATAAATCTTACCCAGTTTACCGCATCCGCAAAAACAAAAGTTATAGGCCATCTAAATTTATATAGCGATTTTACTATCCAGCAAACTGCGGGAAATACTCCTATTCATGTCCCCTTATTTTACACCAGGCAGCAACTTGCATTTGAAGGAAATTTTTTCAAAAATTTAAATTTAAGTACAGGAATTGATGTAAAATATAATACGCCTTACAAGGCAGATAACTATTCTCCGGTGATGGGTAAATTTTTTCCACAGGACAGTGTCACAATAAATAACCTTCCGAAAATAAGTGCATTTTTTAATTTCAGGATAAAATCTTTTACCGCGTTTATAAAAGCTGAAAATTTAAACACCGTTGATGTTCGACAGGGCTTTGGATTTACGAACAATAATTTTGCTGAACCGCTATATCCAACGCCAGGACTCGTTATCAGGTTTGGAATTAAATGGGGATTTGTAAATTAGCAGATCCACCTTTTTAATCTTACGGAAAAATAATGAATTAAAATTAAAATTAAATTTTAATCATTTTGTTCGTTTACTATCAAACGATTCTTATTCTGTTTGTAGTAACTGACGAAATATTTTGGTAACTTTTTTATGATTAATTTTGGGTGAAATAAAATTCAACAAAATGAAAGCCATCAAATTTCTCAGCATACTATTTATTAGTATCATTTCATTTCAATTTTCATCTGCGCAAACTGCCACATCAGAAACAATAAAAGTAAACGGAAATTGCAGCGACTGTAAAAAACACATCGAAAACAGCGCAATAGAAGCCGGTGCGACCGTTGCCAATTGGAATAAAAACACAAAATTCCTACAGATCAGTTATGATCCGGCTACTACCAATTCTGCGAAGATCCAAACAGCCATAGCCGCCGCTGGTTATGACACACAGGATTTTAAAGCAAGTGACAGCGCTTATAATAAATTAGATGATTGTTGCCAATATGACCGCAACGTTATAAAAAATAACACCAGCAAAAAAGAATAATTTATTATCAGAAATGTTGATCAGAAAAATTATTCCGGATGATAATGCAGCCATGGCTGATATCATCCGCAATTCACTATTAGAATTTGGTGCGGCCAAACCGGGAACTGTTTATTTTGATAGAAGCACAGATCATTTAAGCGAAGTGTTTGAGCAGAATCGTTCCGCCTATTTTGTAATTGAAGTGAATAATGAAATAGTAGCCGGTGCGGGAATTTTTCCAACTAATGGATTACCCACGAATACCTGCGAGCTGGTAAAGATATATGTCGCCAAAAAACACAGGCGTAACGGCTATGGACAAACGCTTTTACAAAAATGTATAGATGAAGCAAAGCAAAAAGGTTATGAAAAAATATATCTTGAATCAATGCCAGAACTAAAAACTGCAATTTCAATGTATGAGAAAAATGGATTTAAAAACATTTCGGGATCGTTAGGAAACAGCGGACATACGGGTTGTGACGTATTTATGCTAAAAGAATTAATTAATCAATGAGGTGATTATCGATTAAATTAATGGTTATTATCTTGGAATTGTAATATAAAATAACAGACTAAAAAATGCAAGAAATTGAAACGCACCCTTTTAAAGCATTCATCCCTGGAAACGTTACTGCCCTTATAGTTGGCAGTTTCCCCGGGAGAGAGATTACCCATAAAATTCTTTCTGAAGACGAATGGTTTTATGGTTCAAAAAGAAATCAATTCTGGAAAATTATTTCAGGAGTGTACCAAACTGAGCTGACAACTAAAACGCAAAAACAAAGTCTTTTTAAAAAACATGGAATTGGTATCGTTGATATTTTTCTTAAAATAAAAAGAAAAGAAAATAACAATATGGACAGCAATCTTGAAATTGTGGAATTGAATGACAAAGCGATTAAAACTATTCTGCAAAATCCAAACATTATGTCCATATTCTTTACAAGCAAATTTGTAGAAAAGCAATTTATTAAAATGTTTCCAGAAACAAGTCCTGGCGTGTGTTTGCCTTCACCTTCGCCGCGGTATGCCAGAATGAGCTTGAAGGAAAAAATAAATTATTATAAGCTGAAATTGCCTGATTAATTTCAAATAGTTATAAAATATTTTATCATGGAACTTTCAAAAGCAAATAAAAAAGTTGCCCGCGAAGTAATCGAAAAAGGATCACAAATAGAGTTTGCTAACGGTTTAAAAAAAGCAGATGATGCACTTCAGAAGTGGAAATATCATGACTTGGGGAATAAAGAAGCATATTATTTGCTGTTCAACACAATCACTGATTTTGATGAACATATAGCAACGCGTTATGATGCCATGACAGGTTCAAAATATTTTACGATTGTTGCTGATTTATTTACGGAAAGAATAATTACCGAAGCGGATATAAAAGACTTTTCCCCAGAGATTATTGAACTATTACATGAAACAAAAAAACTTCTGAAAAAATAATATGTAAATTGTTCCAATCAAACAATCCAATTGTCAATTCAATTGAGTTTATACATAAGCGTTACAAGCCACATTTTAATTGTAAACTTTTAAAATTAAAATCACCCTTTTTAAAATAGATCTTGATTTTATTAACGCCCTTATTAAGATGAATTTTTATTGGTTTTGAAGGAATAAATTTATCTTCATCACCAGAAGCAACTATGGAGATGTTTTGAGAAATTAGTTGATTGTTGTTTAACAAATCAATAATACCACCATTCCCTGAAGTGATAAAAGTCGTTGTGAATACGCCAGCTTTTTTTACAGTCGTTGTATAAAGTAACCATTCTCCATCTTCAATATTAAAAACATAAGGTTCGCCGTCTTTATCATTTTTTATATCCACACCGTCATTTCTGTAAGTGCGGCCACGATTACCTTGTGTATGAATACCTGGCGTGTACTGATAACTTGCTGTGTCATTATCACTGTATGCAAAACCATTTCTTCCCCAATCAAAATCAACTGCATTAATTTTTGTTTGGTCCAAAATAATATTTGGTTTGAATGGCAATGTCGCCGATGAATAAATCTGTCGAAACATGGCATCAGTCACATCTTTGTGATAACTGTTGTTTTCAATTTTTATGTTATCAAGCAGCGCATTTAATATTTTTTGAGAGATAATTGAGTCTGGTTTTACAAGTGAATCTCCTTTACAATAATCAACGACTAAATTATAATTTTCCGGTTGTTTTATTTGTAATGGATTATTAATTCCCATCTTTTTTAATTGCCACCAGCACCATCCAATATTATTATCTTCCATGAGTTTGATTGTATTTGTAAACCAGGTATTGGAATTCTCACCACTCTCTCCAAGCCATAACGGAACATTATATTTTTCGCGGTAATCCAAAAAATTCTGAATCGTTTGTTTTGTAGAAAAATTACCATATTTATGAAAACTGATAACGAGATTATCATCCCAAAGCGGAAACATTCCACGATAATTATTTGCAAATCCATTTCCTTCTAAAAAAATAATATGCTTTTTATCCACTTGGCGAATAGCTTTTGTAAGCCGGATAAAAAAATCTCGCAAAGGAATATTTCTTATTTCCCCGATTCCTCTTTTGTCTTCCGGATTATCAAATCCCCAGTTGGTTTCATTCAAAATATCATAGCCGCCAATGAAAGGTTCATTTGCATAACGACTCGCCAATTTTTTCCACAAAGCAACCGTGTTATCCTGGTTTGCCTTCGATTGCCAAAGCGAAAGTTCATCAGCGTTTCTGTCAGAAATTGGAAGATCATTCCCTTGTCCGCCGGGGGCTGCGTGCAAATCCAGTATCAGATACATTTTGTTTTCTTTGCACCATTTTAAAAGATCATCGACCATTTTAAAGCCTTTAGGAAGCCAGGTATTTTTCCCTGCAACAGGTTCATCTTTTACTGCAAGGGTAAATAAATCGTAGTGCATCGGCAGGCGGATGGAATTAAATCCCCACGAAGCCATCGAATCAATATCTGTTTTTTGCGTATGATTTTCGAGCCATTTATCATAAAAAATATCCGCTTCTTTTTTGCCAATTAATTCTGTAATTTTTTCTTTAATCCTATATTGTTGCCCGAGAAATCCAAGATTAAACATATAACCTTCTTGCAACATCCAGCCACCCAGGCCCATTCCTCTCAAAATAAAATTTTTGTTAGAATCATTTTCCAAATGCTTCACGTTCACTTTCAAAAACCCCTGGGCATTTATTTTTAAAAAAGAAACCATTAAAAAACATGAAAGTATCGCAATGATGGAAAACGTTCTTTTCATCTAATGGTTTTTTGCTTGAATAATTGAAAGATTAAAATTTGGCATGAGACTTTTCAAAAAATCATTCAACAGTAAACAAAGAAATAGTAAAGATTCTTATTTTCTTTTTTTAAAAAAACTTTTTCAAATCCTAAATTAAAATTGTTGAAATGCTGTGTGGCTTTGAAATTGCCGGCGCCCATTTTCCATCAATCCATAAATGATAAGCAATCTCATTGTCTGTTGTGTTTAATACAACGACAGCAAGTTTCCCGTTTTTATTAAGGAAGGAAGTGGCTTGCAAAAAGCTTCTGTTGCTGGAAGTACTTACTCTTCGTGCACCAGGCCTTATAAATTTAGAAAACTGGCCGATGTAATAATATTCATTTGTATAAAAGAGGTCGCCTGTTTTTACATTCCCAATCAAAGGAGCAAAACAAAAATTACCCACGTGATTTGGACCGCCGGTTTGATCAACTAAAATGTTCCAATCCGTCCATGCAGTAATTCCATTGTTCAGGTCATTTAAAATATTATTCCCGTACAATTCGCCAAGGCTCCAGTTGTGAATACTGTCCATGTCGAATTTTTCTTTGCAACCTTCGGTAAACATCAAATTGACATTGGGAAACGCTTCCTGAACACGCTTTACATTATCAAAAAGTGGTGTTGATTTTGTCCAGGTTTCATACCAGTGAAAGCCAATTGCCCAAACATATTTAGCAGTCTCCGGATCATTTAATAAAACACTTGCCCGTTGAAATAACTGGTCACGATTATGATCCCAACCGATTATTTTTATATCTTTTAAATTATTTTTTTGCAAGGTTGGGCCCAAATCATTTTTAATAAAATCCCGCTCATCCTCGGCAGAATAAATACACGATTCCCATCGCTGTGTGGCCATCGGTTCATTTTGAGTAGAAACTCCCCAAATTGGTAGTCCCAATTTCTCATAAGTATTTATAAATTTTACAAAATAATTTGCCCACAATTGATAATATTCTCTTTTCAATTTTCCGCCATGGAGCACGTCATTATTGGTTTTCATCCACCCTGGTGGGCTCCATGGTGTTGCAAACAAAAGCATTTTGCCATTCAGTTTTTCATTCACTTTTTTTAACAAAGGAATTCTGAATTGCTCGTCATGTTTTACAGAAAAAGTACTTAAAGAACTGTCGTAATCCTGGATATAATTATAAGTATCACTGGAAAAATCACAACTATTAATATTCGTACGAACCATGTTATAACCAATTCCATCGGTTGTATCATAATAAGCTCTCAAAATTTCGTCCTGTTTTTCTTTTGGCAGCTTTGCAAACGTTTCTGCCGACGCATCCACAATTGCGCCA
>JBEPVG010000067.1:0-8207 GCA_041691175.1 Chitinophagaceae bacterium | reverse complement strand
CACATTTTCACATTTTCACATTTTCACATTTTCACATTTTCACATTTTCACATTTAAATCATCTTCCCTGGCTCCAGCTTCTTTGCCTTCTGAAACCGCTGTGAGAAGCGGGTTTCCGATTCATCGGGTTATTTGCCACAACGGGTGTTTGCACAAATTGCATCGTGCTTGCATAAGGATGATCTTCAACAACCGGAATGGTTCTTTTGATCAGTTTATGAATATCACGTAGAAAGGCTCTTTCTTCCATATCGCAGAACGAAAGCGCGGAACCTGAATTACCTGCGCGGCCTGTACGACCAATCCGATGCACATAAGTTTCAGGAACGTTCGGCAATTCAAAATTAATTACATGGCTCAAATCTTCGACATCAATTCCACGCGCTGCGATATCAGTTGCTACCAGCACACGAATTTTTCCTTCTTTAAAATTGCTCAAAGCCTTTTGTCGCGCGGCTTGCGTTTTGTTGCCATGAATGGCATCGGCTTTGATGTTTGCCCTGAATAATTCTTTCGCGATTTTATCAGCGCCATATTTAGTGCGCGTAAAAACAAGTGCGTTTTGAATGGTTCCATTTTTTAAAAGATGGATCAGTAATTGGCGCTTGTCATTTTTTTCAACGAGATAAATATGTTGATCCACATTTTCGGCAGTTGAAGAAACGGGAGCCACTTCTACTCTTACGGGATTCGTTAATATAGAAGAAGAAAGTTTGGTGATTTCGGGTGGCATTGTTGCAGAGAAAAATAACGTTTGTCTTTTTTCAGGAAGAATGGCAATAATTTTCTTAACGTCATGAATAAAACCCATGTCCAGCATGCGATCGGCTTCATCCAGCACAAACATTTTTATGTTTTTTAAGTTCACATATTTTTGAGTAATCAGATCAAGCAATCTTCCCGGAGTTGCAATTAAAATATCAACGCCACGGCGCAGTTCACTCGTTTGGTGAAATTGTGAAACCCCACCAAAAATTACCGTGTGTTTTAAACCCGTATGTTTTCCATATGCTTCAAAACTCTCATCAATCTGTATAGCCAGTTCGCGTGTTGGCGTAAGGATCAACGCTTTTATGCTATGATTGTAAGCGTCTTCTTTTTGTTGCAACATCAGGTTTTGAAGAATAGGGATTGCAAAAGCGGCCGTTTTTCCAGTGCCTGTTTGGGCGCAGCCTAAAAGATCTTTTCCGCGTAAAATGTGAGGAATAGATTGTTCCTGAATGGGCGTAGGTTCTGTATAACCTTCGGTTTCGAGCGCCTTCAGAATGGGCGCTATTAAATGTAATTCTTTAAATAACAATTTTATTGTTTTAATGTAAATGATAACTTCCCTGAAAATTTTTTCTGAAAGTTTGTTTTGTTTGTATGCTCAACGACCTATGACTTGATGAGCTTTTGCTAAAGAGGATCCAGTCTGCTAAGAAGGAGAATAATGTTGCAAATGTAGTATATTTCATTGGTTAATATACATAACGTAAAATTGTTGTTTTAATTTTAACCTGAATAAATTTATTTTGAAACTGTGCTCATTTCTTTTGAAATATTTTATTCAGCAACAGTAAACTAACAAATAAACTAATTTTTTATTTTAATAAAAGAACCTTAAAAGAAACAAATGAAAAGAAATAATCCAACAAAGAAAACAGTGATTGATGTAAGAAGGCCCGATGAATTTGCAAAAGGCCATGCGAAGAAAAGTATCAATATTCCATTGAATGAAATTTCGGAAAGGATTGATGAAATAATAAAAATAAAAGAGCCGCTTGTCTTAGTTTGTGGCGGTGGAACGCGCCATGTAAAAGCGTTTGAACTGTTGAAAGAAAATGGAATTGAAAGTGAAAAGGGTGGGAGTTGGAAAGATATTTAAGTTTGCAATTAAGGTTGCCAACTTTCCAAAAGTTGGCAACCTTTAAAAAACCTATTAATAATAATAAAGTGAAATAATTTATTTCGATAACATCGGTACTCTTTCAAAAACCAAATATCCCCAGGCTTTCAGATAAACGGATTTATTGATTTCAAAATTAATATCGTCGCCACCAAATACATTCGTGAAAATCCCTTTTACATTTTTTACTTCAAAATCCAATCCTTCACCACAACAATTTAAAATCACCAACACCTGGGCTGATTTGTGTTTTCGCAGATATGCAAAAACGCGATGATCGTCAGGATGTGAAATGATTTGGGTAAGCACATCCGGATCGCCGGCGCGTAGAGACCGATTGTTAGATTTAAGGGTTAAAAGCGTTTTGTAAAAAGCATGCAATTCAATATTTTCATTCCAGTCAATCTCATCCTTTTCAAAAAACTTCAATCTTTTTTTATTTGGCAATTCCTGTCCTGAATAGATCAGGGGAATTCCATTCCACGTGCAGGAAAAGACAGCGAATAAAAGTGCCGCTTCGCCATATTTTTCATACTCGGTTCCGTTCCAGCTATTCTCATCATGATTCGATGTAAAGTAGAGCCTGAAAGCATTACAAGGAAACTCGGTCACAGATTTATATAAAACCGTGATCAAACTTTGCAGGTTCATTTTTCCGTGATAAAACTCCTCAGAAGCATGCATCCAGCGCCAGGTATAAGTGGCATCAAATACCTGGTGATATTCAGGTTTTTCGCATTCGCCCAACCAAAAAAGCTGGTCTTTTATTTTTGAAATTTTCTTTTTCGCATGAATCCAAAATTCCAGCGGAACGAGGTGCGCCATATCGCAACGGAAACCATCAATATCATATTCTTTTATCCAAAACCTCAGCACATCTACCATGCGTTTCCACACCTGCGGCACCTGGTAATTTAATTGTGTAACATCACTCCATCCATGCGGATGAAGGAAATCATTATTTTCTCCCTGCACAAAAAATTCAGGATGTTCAGTCAGCCACGGATGATCATTGCCTGTATGATCAGCCACAAAATCCATGATAACTTTAAAACCCATTCCATGAGCTTCCTTTATTAAAGTTTTAAATTCTTGTTCAGTTCCAAATTCGGGATTAATTTCTTCATAATTTTTTGCGGCATAATAGCTCCCGAGTTTTCCTAGCCTCCCTTTTTCACTGATCGGCGTTACCGGCATAAACCACAACACCCGCACGCCCATATCTTTTAAACGTGGCAAATGTTTTGCGAAGGCGATGAAAGTGCCTTCAGGCGTGTATTGCCGGATATTCACTTCATAAATATTAGTTGAATAGCTCCACTTAGGATGGCGGTGATTAATCCCTTTTTCAGGCATAAAATTACTTTAGTTAAAAAAAATAAAAATACAGATAATAAATCTTTTGGAGAATTTGCTTGAAATGTACTTTGTAACTTTGACCCCTGAAATCAGAATTAGATGAAAAAATTTGATGTCCCGGTGATGTATCGGAGTTCGTTGATCACTGCCATAAAGAACCGAAGAAAAATAGATGATAAATTAAAAAAAGATTTTACCCCAACCTTATTGGATTTTGGTGAAGTACAGATTTTTCTTGCCCGCCATTTTGGATTTTGCTATGGTGTTGAAAATGCAATAGAAATTTCTTTTAAAACAATTGAAGAGAATCCCGGTAAAAAGATTTATTTACTGAGCGAGATGATTCACAATCCCCAGGTAAATGACGATCTGCAAAGCCGCGGCGTGAAATTTTTAATGGATACAAAAGGCAATACCATTATTCCTTTTGAAGTTCTTCGCCCCGGCGATATTGTAATCGTTCCGGCTTTTGGAACCACTTTGCAAATAGAACAAAAGCTGTTGCAGGCAGGCGTTGAAATTGAACAATATAATACCACCTGTCCTTTTGTAGAAAAAGTATGGAACCGTGCACAGGCAATCGCGAAGAATAAATATACGGTTATAGTTCATGGAAAACCGCAACATGAAGAAACGCGTGCAACCTTTAGCCACAGCGCGGTTCATTCGCCCACGATTGTTGTAAAAGATATGAAAGAAGCCATAGAATTATCCAGGTATATTTTAGGAACAAACGATCCTGAAAAGTTTTACACACAATTTGCGGGGCAATATTCTGAAGGGTTTAAAATAGAAACAGACCTCCAAAGAATTGGCGTGGTAAATCAGACTACCATGCTGGCAAGTGATACTCAGGCAATCGCTGAACTTCTGAAAGGGACTATGATTCGAAAATTTAATTTGACCCTTTCAAACGTAGAAGAAAGGTTTGCCGACACCAGGGATACGCTTTGTTATGCAACAAATGACAACCAGGGCGCCGTTTATGCTTTGCTGGACACGCCCGCTGACCTTGCAATCGTTTTGGGAGGTTATAACAGTTCCAACACTTCCCATCTGGTCGAATTGTGTGAAGTGAAATTACCCACCTATTTTATCAAATCTGCAGATGAAATTATTTCTGCAAAAGAAATTAGGCATTATAAAATGCACCGCAAAGAAGAAACAACCACACTTTCTTATTTGCCTGAAAAGAAACCGGTAAAGATTCTAATAACCAGCGGCGCCAGTTGCCCTGATGCCATGGTAGAAGGCGTGATAAAAAAAATTATCAGTTTTTTTAAATGCAATAAAACCATTGAAGACCTGACGGGCGAATTCGTGAATATTTCGAACCTTGAAAATGTGGCGACACCCGCACAGAATTTATATCAAAAATAATTCAAACGAAAAGAGAAAAAAGAGCCACCTAAGGGATTCGAACCCTCGACCTGCTATTTACGAAACAGCTGCTCTACCAGCTGAGCTAAAGCGGCATTATAAAAACGCTGCAAGTTAATAAAAGCAAAATAATAAATATTTACATGCTTCCAAACAGCACGAGCTGTCTTTCATCGCAGAGGTTGTCAATCTTTATTAAAGAAAGCGAGTCATTTAGATGCCAAATATTTTATGTTTTTTCAAAAAGAACAAAACAGAAAATTGCATTTATTGTCTGTTTACTGCATTATTAACCATTCCTGCTTTGATAGTTTCTCCTTCTTATCTTTACAAAAATTTTATTATAAATGAAAATAAAAGAAGTTGTTTATTTTCTTGAAAGCCTTGCACCGCTAAGCTTACAGGAAAGCTATGACAATGCAGGACTGATCATTGGCAACAGCCAAACTGAATGCACCGGCATCATTACTTCACTGGATGTAACCGAATCTGTGGTGGATGAAGCAGTAAAAAGAAATTGCAATTTAATCGTTGCCCATCATCCAATTATTTTTAAAGGAATAAAAAAAATAAATGGAAAGAATTATGTGGAACGAACGATAATTTCTGCCATAAAAAATGATGTGGCTATTTATGCAATTCATACAAATCTGGATAATGTTATTGAAGGTGTAAATAAAAAGATAGCAGATAAATTGAACCTTCAAAATTGTAAAACACTTTTACCAAAAGAAGGAACCTTGCAAAAGTTGGTAACCTTTTCTCCGGTAAAATACGCAGAAGAAATACGGACAGCTTTATTCAAAGCAGGTGCCGGAGCAATCGGAAAATATGGGGAATGTAGTTTTAACGTAGAGGGAACCGGAACTTTCAAAGCCGGCGAAGGAAGCGATCCTTTTGTAGGAAAAATAGGTGAGCGGCATTTGGAAAAAGAAACCCGGATTGAAGTGGTCTTTCCATCATTTCTTCAAAATAAAATCCTTCAATCTTTAAAAGAATCACATCCTTATGAAGAGGTGGCTTACTATATTCATACCCTCGAAAATGTTCAGGAAAATGTCGGTAGCGGTTTGATAGGAGAATTGACTGAGGAGATTTCCGAGAATGATTTATTACAAACTTTACAAAGTGGTTTTAATCTTTCAGTGATAAAACACACGCCATTTTTAGGAAAGCCGGTAACAAAAATAGCCGTTTGCGGCGGTTCCGGAATTTTTCTATTACCTAACGCCATTGCAGCAGGAGTGCAGGTTTACATAACTGCAGATATTAAATATCACGAATTTTTTGATGCAGATAGCCAGGTTTTATTAGCGGATATTGGCCACTTTGAAAGTGAGCAATTTACGATCGAATTATTAACGGATTATTTGCAGGAAAAATTTCCTAACTTTGCCGTCCTAAAAACGGAAATGAATACCAATCCTGTAAATTATTTTTTGTAAAACAGAAAGTTGGCAATTCCGGTAAAAATTTAAATTATCATATAATATATGGCACAGGTTAAAGAATATTCTGTAGAAGAAAAATTAACGTCACTTGTTAAGCTGCAAAAGGTTGACAGCAAGTTGGATGGCATTGAAATTTTAAAAGGCGAATTGCCAATTGAAGTTAGCGATCTTGAAGATGAAATTACAGGTTTAAATGCACGCCAGAACCGGATTGAAGAAGAAATGAATGGCATGCAGCAATTTATAGAAGAGAAAAAAACGACCATTAAGGATTCAGGAGATCTGCTAAAAAAATATGAGAAACAAAGCGATAATGTAAAAAATAATCGTGAATTTGAAGCCATCAGCAAGGAAATGGAGATGCAAACCCTGGAAGTAAAACTTGCCGAAAAGCACATAAAAGACGCTACAGAAGATTTAGCTGAAAAAGGTAAACAATTAGAATTGGCTAAAAAAGGAATTGCCGTAAAGGAAGGAAATCTAAAGGGTAAGAAAAGTGAATTGGAAAAAATTATCGAGGAAACAGATAAAGAAGAAAAGCATTATAAAAAATTGGAAGAATCAGCAAGAAGCAGCGTAGACGAGAGATTATTAATAAGCTACGACAGGATT
The DNA here is from genome assembly GCA_041691175.1 of Chitinophagaceae bacterium. Classification (GTDB taxonomy): domain Bacteria; phylum Bacteroidota; class Bacteroidia; order Chitinophagales; family Chitinophagaceae; genus Ginsengibacter. The sequence continues at coordinate 1,517 of JBEPVG010000067.1, read as the reverse complement.
CGGAACAACTACCGTAATGGGCTTGCAGTGGTTCCGGTTGAAAGGGATTCATGCGGTGGATGTTATAATGCAATCCCGCCCCAGAAACAAAGTGAGGTAAAACAAAGAAAGAAAATTATTGTGTGTGAAAATTGTGGCCGTATTCTAGTAGATGATGATTTGGAAAATTCAGTGGAGGTAAAATAGTTTTAATTTAAAATATTATTTAAAGGTGCTTAATGAGCACCTTTTTTAATTAAGTATAAATATACTTAAGAATTTTGGGCAAAAATTATAACTCTTTCCATAAAAAGTATACTTTTACAAACCCTCAACATTTACAAAGCTAAACTCTAAATTTTTTACATGAAACCATTCTTTAAATTTTTTAAATTATCACTATCTTTTGCCATAATCTTAATTTTTTCGAATGTTTATTCCCAACCATTTTCGAATAACACCGCCCATGCTATCCCTGACAATGGCAGTGTGATAGTGCCCATTATGGTAAACGGATTAGCTGATATTGATACCGTAAATTTTGGCCTTGAATCGGTTGTTTTAAATATTACTCATCCTGATGATCAGGAGCTTAAAATTCAATTGCAATCACCTGATGGAACCAAAATTTTACTTGCTGAAAATGTTGTTGGCAGCGGCTATCAAGACGCTCATTTTGATGGTGTCAGTATTGAATTTATTGATGTAGCTTTTGCACCTTTTATCTATAATTACCGGCCATTAAATGATTTATCCATTTTAAATAACTCCCAAAATCCTAACGGAGAGTGGAAATTAATTGTAAATGACAACAAACCTGGAAATACAGGTACAATAAACAGTGTTACGCTTAATTTTAGTTCTGAACCAGCGAAACCTTTATTTACTTCGAGTAATTTGCCAATTATTAGAATCAATACAAACGGGAACGATATTGTAGATGAACCGAAAATTCTTGCCGACATGTATGTTATAGATAATGGCGTAGGGAAGATAAATTATACCAATGATACCAACTACAATTATAAAGGAAAAATAGGAATTGAAATACGGGGAAGCACTTCGCAAATGTTCCCCAAAAAGCAATACGGTTTTGAAACAAGGGACGACGGTGGAATTGATACTAAAGATGTAAGTATATTAGGACTTCCCGAAGAAAGTGATTGGATATTAAGTGCAAACTATCCCGACAAATCATTGATGCGCAACGTCCTGACCTATCAACTGGCGCGAGAAATGGGGCAATATGCTCCAAGAACCATTTACTGCGAATTAATTATTAATAATGATTATCGCGGTGTTTTTGTGTTGCAGGAAAAGATCAAGAAAAGTAATGAAAGGGTTAATATAGAAAAACTTTCTAAAGACGATAATAGCTATCCTAAAATAACCGGAGGCTATATTTTCTCTCTTGATAAAATAGATCCTGATACAAGATTGTGGGAATCAAAGGTGAATAACGCCATATCCTTTCAATATGTTTATCCAAAAGGTAGTAAAATTTCCGAAGAACAGGCAGGTTATCTGGCTGATTATGT
>JBEPVG010000066.1:0-8223 GCA_041691175.1 Chitinophagaceae bacterium | reverse complement strand
CACACCGCCCATGCAACTTCGCAGGAAGCGATAAATGAAACGATGAAAATGCTGAATGTTTATGCAGAATTTGCCGAAGAATGGATGGCGATGCCTGTGATTAAGGGAGTTAAAAGTATTAATGAACGATTTGCAGGTGCGGTAGATACTTTTTGTATAGAGGCGCTGATGCAGGATGGCAAAGCGTTACAATCAGGTACTTCGCATTTTCTGGGACAAAATTTTGCGAAAGCATTTGATGTAAAATTCAGTGATAAAGAAAATAAACTGGATTACGTATGGGCTACTAGCTGGGGCGTGAGTACCAGGCTGATAGGTGCGCTGGTAATGGCCCACAGCGATGATGACGGATTGGTGCTTCCACCAAAACTAGCGCCCATACAAATTGTAATCGTTCCAATTTATAAAGGGAATGAACAAAAAAGAATGATTGATGAAAAAGTAATTCCGCTGGTGGAAGATTTTAAAGCGATTGGCGTTTCGGTAAAATATGATGACGATGATAGCCGTCGCCCCGGATGGAAATTTGCAGAATATGAAATGAAAGGTGTTCCAGTAAGAATTGCAATCGGGGCAAGAGATTTGGAAAAAAATATTGCCGAGGTTGCAAGAAGAGATACAAAAACAAAAGAATTTGTTTCGCTGGACGGTCTGGCAAATACGGTTTTAATTCTACTAGACGATATCCAAAATAACATATATCAAAAAGCAAAAGATTACCGAGATGCACATATTACCAAAGCTGATACCTGGGATGAATTTGTAAAATTACTGGATGAAAAAGGCGGTTTTATTTCAGCCCATTGGGACGGCACTGCAGAAACAGAAGAGAAAATAAAAGAGCTTACCAAAGCAACCATCCGTTGTATTCCATTAGATAATATAAAAGAAGAAGGCAAAGACATTCTCACTGGAAAACCAAGCGGAGAAAGGGTTTTATTTGCACGGGCTTATTAAGGTGAATAAATACGTGTGCTATTTGGGCAATTAATTAATCAGCTAATTAACAGGCATGTAATTTGCAAATAATTTTTTCATTCATTCATCTAAAATTATAATCAATGAAAAAGTTTCTTTTACTGCTGATGGTTTCATTTAGCCTTGCAACTATCACCCACGCGCAGGATACAAAAGACAAAACAAAGCAAACTTCTACTATCCCGCAAAAAGCACATAATGCGGTAAGTAAACACAAAAAGCATAATGGCGTTAAAACAAAACACAAACACAACGGCGTTACCCACAAAGTAAAATACAATAAAAATACCGGTGAGGTAAAAACTAAAACAGATAAGTAGTTCTTTTTATACTTCTTAAAGCCTTAAATATTTATCCTTTTATTTTCATTAAAGGATAAATCTTTTTTGTTTTGATAGGTAAAATTTACTTAACAGTAAATTTAGAATTGCGGTTTTTTATTTGTTTACTGTTTGTAAATATGCAATTTAGAAAATTTTGTATTTTAATTTAAATACATAACCTTTATGTTTTAAATTAAAAACTACTGCGATGGAAAATTTAGACCTTCTAAATAATGATTTACAGGTTACGCCCCTTTCTCAAAATTTTTTAAATGAAACCGCCAAATGGGGGAAATTCCTTTCTATTATAGGATTTATTTTTTGCGGATTTTTAGCAGTTGCTGCTTTCTTTATGCCGGCACTTTATTCGAGATTAACGGCTTTTAATCAATTATCGTCTGATGTGGTGGGTGCAACTGCCACGCTCATCACCGTCATTTACCTGGTGTTTGCGGTACTTTTATTTTTTCCTTGTTTTTATCTCAATAAATTTTCCGTAAAAATGAAAATAGCCCTGAATTCTGTTAGCCAGGAAAACTTTGAAGAGTCCTTTAAAAACTTAAAATCACTCATGAAGTTTTACGGAATTTTTACCATCATCATCTTATCTTTCTATGTATTGGCATTCATTGTTGCTATGATTGGATTGGCAATGAGAGGATGAATATTGATTACCAAATATTACTGAAGCATTCTATAAACAAAACCTGGTGTTTAGGCAAAAAATTCCAAACTCTACATTTTTATAATAATTTATTTTGTAGCGAGGTAATTATAATCAGCCAATAAGGTTTCTAAAAAATTTATGGAATACATTTCTGAATTAATATGCAAAACTTGCTGAACTTTTAAAGCAAGCCTGTCGCAGATTTGCGTATTGTATTCTTTGTGATATAGATTCACTACATTTTTAATAGTATTAATATCGCGGTCGGAAAGTTTTAAAACTTCCGGAAAGGATACCACATAATTCATATCATTGATGTTCATAAAAACCGTGTCATTTACCGAAAAAACAGATTCAGTATTTACCACAACTGTATTTGCAGCCAGATCTCCGAACCGCTGATTCTTTTTACTCACTGCAATAAATATTAAAACAATTACACCCCAAAAACCGGTAATAACGATGTACGCAAAAATACTTTGCAGGCTAAAAAAAGTATAGCCAAAAAAGAAAGGCCATTCAAAAACTTTAAACATCCAGCGAATAATATATTGGTTCAATGAAGGTTCACCCCCATCAAGACTTATCACGCGGATTTTCAATATTTTCTTCCCAATTGTTTGTCCATGCATCATCACCTCAAATACTAATGAGTACAACAACATCGGTATAGAAATAGTGAGAATATCAAGCCCAACGTGGCTTCTAAGCGATTTAATTCCGGTTAGATTAAAACCGCCATAATAAAAATATTTCATGCTGATAAAAAATAAAAGCAAAATACTAAAGTCAATTGCATAGGCGAAAAGCCGTTTATGCGCCTCCGCAATTTCAAATTCCAGGTCAATGTTAAAAGGAGTTTCGATTTGTATCAGCGGCATGAAAGGCAATTTATTATTTTAAAATAAAAATTGCCGTTTTATTTTTTTTAATGATTAATTTGTTTCAATTATAAAGAGAAAATTAAAGTGTAAGTTTTTAAAAATGAAGAAGCAGAAGGTTGTTCGCTTTTTAATTATATTTTATGCGTGAAGCAAGATTTATAAAAAAGAATGTTGACAAATGGAATCAATATCAGCATGAAGAAACTAAAGATCCGGATGAAATGGCGGATCGTTTTATCACTTTGTTAGACGACCTTTCTTACGCAAAAACTTTTTACCCAAAAAGTAAGTTAACCCGGTGGATCAATGGTATTGCAGGAAATATTTATCAAAGTATTTATCAAAATAGAAAACAAAATTTTTCACGCGCCATCCGTTTTTGGAAATACGAATTACCCTTGTTATTTAGAAAATATCACAAAGTCTTTTTGTTCACTTTTCTCCTGTTTGTTTCATTCGTTTCTGTTGGCGTTATTTCTTCCGTAACCGATCCGGATTATGCACGACAGTTTTTTAACCATGAAGTGCAACCGGGATATTATGACCAGACGATTGCATCTATACAAAAGGGAAATCCCTTTGGTGTTTATAATGATGACCATCCATTTTCCATGTTTGTAAAAATCGCGTATAACAATGTCAGCGTGGCTTTCAAGACAGTAATCTTTGGAGTTTTATTTGGAATAGGAACGATTTTATTTATGTGGACAAATGGTTTAATGCTCGGATGTTTTCAATATATTTTTTTTTCTCAGGGCCTCGGCTGGCAGTCTGTTCTAGTAATCTGGATTCATGGAACCATTGAAATTTCCTCTATTGTTATCGCCAGTTGTGCCGGAATAATCTTAGGAACGGGTTGGTTATTTCCAGGAACCTACACACGAAAAAATTCTTTTTTGCATGCCGCAAAAGATGCCATAAAAATATGCGTAAGCCTGGTTCCATTTTTTATTATCGCCGCATTTTTTGAAAGTTATGTTACTCATTTAATGAGCAATACTTTTCAAAAAAACTCTGTTGATATAGGGCTTCCGGTTCCGTTTAGCATCCTGATTCTTACCGGTTCGTTCTTTTTAATATTATGGTATTTTGTTTTATACCCCGTCCGTTTGCACAATACGGGTTTTGAACTAAAAGATGGAAAAATAATAAAGGATGGTATTACCTATGAAATGTAAATTGCCAGTATTTGTTTATTTACTGTTATTGATCCTTTTTGAGTATAACGGTAAGGCACAAACGCAGAGCTTTCAACTGCCGCCGGATACTACTTCACAAAAACTAATTTCAAAAAATAATGACAGCATTTTAAAGTGGCAACAAAGCCACGAATTCGCTTATATGCATTATTTGGACAGCCTTCTAAGAAAAGAAAAAAATCTAAAAGCGGACACTGTCAGCCTTGATGAGAGTGGAAAAATAACCAGGAATCAACACTCCGAAAATAAGGCTTCCGGATTTAATAAGGTATTGAACAGTTTACCACTAAAGATATTTTTCTGGAGTTTGGCGTTGCTTTTTATTGGTATTATTACTTTCAAAATATTTTCTAAAACTGGTATTTTTAGCAGAAAGGAAAATAAATTAATTGCTTCAAACGATGAAGATTCTATAAATGATCTGAAGGAAATTTCTAAATATGACACTTTAATTTTAGAGGCAGAAAATAAAAATCAATATAATCTTGCCACAAGATATTTATTTTTAAAAACGCTTAAAACGCTTGCTGATAAAGAACTTATAAATTTCACTATAGAAAAAACCAATAAGGAATATTTAAAAGAAATGGAACAAAACAAATCTTTCAACCAATTTAAAGTGCTTACCCACAATTACGAATATATCTGGTACGGCAAATTTTTAATTGAGCAAAAGAATTACCTGAATCTGAAAGAAGAATTTATACTATTTAATGAAAAAGTATAATTTAGTTTGAAAATAAAATACAAATATTGCCTGTTATGTATACTGATATTTTCAGCATTTACTGGATGTATTCAAAGCGGAAAACAGGCGCCATCCTTAAGTGAAAGCTACCGCAGGACAGATAAATTGCCTTTTGGATCATTCATTGCCTACAAAGGGTTTCAATCACAGTTTCCTGATTATTGGATCAATATTGTCGAAAAGCCTTTTGATAAAACTTGGGAAGATCTTCGCGAAGACTCGGTCGCAAACTATTCTCTCTATTTTCTGATTACAAAAAATCTGGTGCTTTCTATTAACCAGGTGAATGCGATGATAGCGTATGTCAAAGCGGGAAATGATCTTTTTATTTCTGCAGATTATATTGATAATAAATTGCTCGATGCACTTTATTGCACCACAAACAGAATGGGTGAAATTGTTAATGAGGTAAATGGAAAAATGAACGACACGCATGTGAGTATGTTTTACGGAAATGATTTTAAATCTCCTGAATATGGCTATTACTATTTTCCATTTTTAAATTACTTCAGCAGCTATGATACAGCATACTCAAGGGTTCTAGGCCTGAACGAAATCAATCTTCCAAATTATATAGTTCTTTTTTCAGGGAAAGGAAGGCTCTATCTTCACCTCGCACCACGCATTTTCAGTAATTATTTTTTATTAACAAAAAATAATTATCGTTACTTCAAATATGTTACAGGATATCTACGGCAGGAGCCTCAATATATTTATTGGGACGAATATTATAAAGATTTTTCTTCAACAAAAAATAAAAAGAATTTAGGTAATAGCGATCATTTTTCCTCTTTAAATGTCATCAATCAAAACCCATCATTACGTTGGGCTTTTTATATTGCACTTGCAGGAATCCTTTTGTTTGCTTTGTTTAATATAAAAAGAAAACAAAAAATAATTGAAACTGTAAAACAAAATTCAAATGCCACCGTTGCTTTTACCGAAACCATTGGCAGGCTCTATTTTCAGCAAAAGAATAACCACGACCTTGCAGAGAAAATGATCACTTATTTTTATGAAAATTTACGAAGAAAATATTTCTTGAATACCTCTGTTATCAATAAAGAATTTATAATTTCTCTGTCGGGGAAAAGTGGCGTTTCAAAAACTGAAACCAATATATTATTTGAATTAATCAAAAAAATTCAAGTACAGGAAAATATAACCGACGAAGAATTATTGCAACTAAATTTAAAGATTGAAAATTTCAAAAAAATAAAAAATTGATGGAAGAAAGTTTGTACGAGCAACGGATTGATATCAGCACACTGAATAACGCTGTAATCAATATCAGGAATGAGATTAGTAAAGTAATTGTAGGCCAGAGTAAGATGGTTGACTTGTTGCTTATTGGCCTCCTTTGTGATGGCCATATATTGATAGAAGGCGTGCCTGGCGTGGCTAAAACGCTTACTGCTAAACTTCTTGCAAAGATAATCAACACTGATTTTTCAAGAATACAATTCACGCCTGACCTGATGCCGAGTGATGTTTTAGGTACCTCTGTTTTTAATCCTAAAGAAGCAGAATTTGAATTTAAGCGCGGCCCAATTTTCAGCAATATTATTTTGATCGACGAAATAAACCGTGCGCCTGCAAAAACACAATCAGCCTTGTTTGAAGTGATGGAAGAACGCCAGGTCACGATTGATGGTTTTACGCATTTTATGGATTTCCCTTTCCTCGTTATTGCTACTCAAAATCCAATAGAGCAGGAAGGAACCTATCGTCTTCCTGAAGCGCAGTTAGATCGTTTTTTATTTAAAATTGTAATGGGTTATCCAACGATTGAAGAGGAGGTTAATATTTTGTTGAATCAACAATCTGTTGCACAAAATACGCTGCTTGGTCGTGTACAAAAAATTGTTTCAGCGACACAAATCACCGAGTATCGAAATATTATTAACGAAGTGATTATCGATCCAAAATTGATTGAGTTTATTGCCAAAATTGTAAACCAAACAAGAAACAATTCATCTCTTTATCTTGGTGCTTCGCCTCGAGCATCGTTGGCCATTTTAAAAGCGTCAAAAGCCAACGCCGCCATCATGGGAAGGGATTTTGTAAGTCCGGAAGACATTATAGAAATGGCGGTTCCTGTGATGCGCCACCGGATTATTTTAACGCCCGAAAAAGAAATGGAAGGCATTTCCGCAGATGAATTAATTAATGATATTATTGCGAAAATTGAAGTGCCGAGATAATAATTCCTGATTAAAAGAAAAATACAATTGAAATTTATAAAAAAATATTTCGGCGATTTGTTTCTCAGGCATCGTTTCTATGTTGTTCTTGCTGTGTCCGTTGGGCTGTTTATTATCGCATTTTATATTCCGGTTTTACAACAAATCACGAAACTTATTTTTATTGTCTCACTATTCCTTTGTTTGGTTGATTATTCAATTTTATTTTTCACAAATAAAACAGTGAAAGCCAGGAGGATAACGGGACATAGGTTCAGCAACGGTGACGAAAATCCAGTGGAAATAATTATAAAAAATGAATTTCATTTTATAGTTTATATTGAAATAATTGATGAATTACCCGAACAATTGCAAATCAGAAATTGGAAAAAGAAATTGAATTTAAAATCACGGCAACAAAAAAAAATACATTGGAAACTGAAACCTTTGCAAAGAGGAGAATACAAGTTTGGAAATATTCACTTGTTTGTATCATCCCCTCTAAAATTGATCAGCCGAAGGTTTACCACAAAAGCGGGTGAAACCATTCCTGTCTATCCGGCTTTTATGCAATTGCGCAAATATGAATTATTCTCCAGAACAACTCTACAATTTGAAAATGGAAACCAACGAATGCGCAAGATTGGCCAGAGCATGGAGTTTGAGCAGATTAAAGATTATGTTTCAGGAGATGATATCCACGCTATAAACTGGAAAGCATCTGCAAGAAAAGGTGGCCTGATGGTAAATAGTTTTATGGAGGAAAGATCGCAGCAGGTCTATTGTATAATCGATAAAGGCCGCCTGATGAAAATGCCTTTTAACGGAATGACACTTTTGGATTACGCAATAAATAGTTGTCTTGTTTTGAGTAATGTTTGTTTAAAAAAACAAGACAAAGTTGGTGTAATAACTTTTTCAAATGAGCCAGGAAGTTTACTCGCCGCAGATCGCAAACCTTCCCAGGCAGAAAATATTTTGCAAATATTGTATAAACAAAAAACAGATTTTTTAGAAAGTGATTTTGAAATTCTTTACTCACAAATAAGAGGTAAAATAAAACATCGAAGCCTGCTGATTTTATTTACCAATTTTGAATCGCTCTCAGGATTAAACAGACAAATAGATTATTTGCGTTCCTTAGCGCGACATCATTTATTATTGGTCATACTTTTTGAAAATTCAGAACTAAATAACCTTAGAAGTTCTCATGCAAAAAATGTAGAAGAGGTCTATATCTG
>JBEPVG010000065.1:0-8290 GCA_041691175.1 Chitinophagaceae bacterium | reverse complement strand
TATGGGCTCTTTTGGTAAATCAAGGCCGGTAACTAAAAATGTAAAAGCAGCAGCTTCTGAAAAAGTAAAAGAGAAAAAAGAAGCTTAATCTTAAACAGAAATTTTAGAAAGCTAGGCTGTCTAAAGGTCATTCCCCGGGAAAATAAGAATTATCAATATTTGTTTGCTTACTGTAATAAAAAATTTCTTAAATATTTTTAGGGAGCAAGCCGGTTAATAATCCACTCTTTATTTGCTGAAATGGAATATTGTAATCTGTCGTGGAGCCTTCCTGGCCTGCCTTGCCAGAACTCAATTAAATTTGGTTCTACAATAAATCCACCCCAAAAATCCGGACGGGGAATTTTTTTTGATTGAAATTGTTCATTAAATCTTTCTACATTTTTTTGTAGAAATTGTGCGGTTTGAATAACAGAACTTTGAGGCGAGCTCCATGCACCAATTTGGCTTTCTCTTGGGCGCAAAGAAAAGTATTCATCACTTTCTTCGGCGCTCACCTTTCTTATTTTACCTTCAATTCTAATTTGTCTCTCCAATTCTTTCCAAAAAAATACGAGCGCTACAAAAGCATTTTCTTCTATCTCTTTCGCTTTGCGGCTGTCATAATTTGTAAAAAAAACAAATCCGTTTTCTTTGATTCCTTTTAGCAAAACAATTCTTGCAGAAGGCCTCCCTGAAGCATTGCATGTTGCAAGCGTCATCGCATTTGGTTCTTCAATTTTTGAATCTGTTGCATGCTGCCACCAACTTTCAAACTGCTTTATAGGATCCGCGCTTATATCTTTTTCCGAAAGTGATTGCAACTTATAAACTTTTCTCATGTTCGCAATCGAATTATTTTCTAGCATTTTTTTTCTTTGTCAACAAATTTAATGAAGAGTTGTTGGATTGATTCTGCAAATAAAAAAAGCGTCCACATCAATGCTTTTATCGCCTAACCAGGCAATTATGCCATACGGAACAAAACAAATAAATAATTAGCCTTTAACCATGCATACCATTAGCATTTTAAATATATCCTAAATTGAAATGGAAACTTATATGAAAAATATTGAGACGAAACCAACTGCGTCGGAGATTAGAACGAATTTTTTTTCTTCCTAATTGTTTAAAAATATATAATTGTAAGCTCTGAAGTTATTAATAGAATCCCTGCTTTTCAGCCGGTTAACAACTTTCATAAACTACAAATAATTTTCAATAAATAATATAAGAAGTAATTTGTTTTGATATTTTATAGGGAGCTTTTTGGTGTCGAAAATATTTTATTCTGATTCACCATTAATTCAAGGTCGGAGATCATTTTGGCTTTTTCTTCTTCGTATATAGAGAGCCGGTTTTCTAATTCTTTTAATTTTGAAATGCCACCTTCCAGTTCTTTTTCTTTCTTGCTGATTTGGACAATTTCTTTTCTCAAATCGTCATTCTCAATTTTCAAACGTGCATTTTCACTGTCTAATTGCGAGTATTGTTTCCCGGCATTAATTTCTGAAATGAGTGAAAGTTCCAATTCTCTTTCACGCGCAGCAGCAGCTTCCAATTGCCTTTGTAAAAGGCCAATATTATTCTGCATTGATTGAAGATCATTTATTCTTGCATCATACTCACTTTGCAAACTGTTCCATTTACTATTATTTTCTTCAACCAAATTTAATTTACATTCAACTTCTTCCAGTTTTTGTCTGGTTGAATCAAGTTCATTTTCTAATTTTTCTTTCCGATCATTTTCTTCATAATACATTTCTTTCCAATCTTCTTCATCTTCTTTTTTTGGTGCAATTAATGGCTGCAGCTGACTCTCATATTGTGCCTCAAGAGTTTTTAATCTTTGTTGCAATTTTGAAAATTGCAGTTCATAAAAAGAAGAGTTCTCCTGTACTTTTTGCAATTGATTTTTTAGATCCCATATCGTTTCTCCGCGATCATGGCTACTTTCAACAGTAATATTTCTTTTAAACCTAAATAAATTTTTTTTATCAGCTGGCAAAAAATCATAACTGCTAACAATTACGCGGTAAGAAAAAATAAAGCAGGCTATTAAAACAACCAGAGATATAATCCACCAAATCCACATAAGGCGCTAGTTGAAAAAAGGTTACACAATAATTAAAATTCCGGGGACTATATGTGGTTTTTCTTCAAAGGATAAATGAGCTATTTTTTTGTAGCAGACTTGGATTTAATAAACAGATGCGGCGCAATTTAATAAAAATTATCCGGTTACCAAAGTGCCGACTTTTTCTCCGGTTATTACTCTTAGTAAAGTTCCTGGGGTGTCCATATCAAAAACAATGATTGGTAATTGATTTTCCATACATAAAGTGAAAGCAGTCATGTCCATAACTTTCAGATTTCCACTGATACATTCACTAAAAGTAATCGTCTCAAATTTTTTGGCATTTTTATCCTTTTCCGGATCAGCAGAATAAATGCCATCTACGCGCGTACCTTTTAAAATCACATCTGCTCCGATTTCAATTGCACGCAACGAACCGGCAGTATCAGTTGTAAAATATGGATTTCCGGTACCGGCGCCAAAAATAACGACTCTTCCTTTTTCCAAATGCCTGATTGCTCTTCTCCTGATATAAGGCTCTGCAATTTGCTCCATTTTTATTGCGCTCTGTAATCTTGTATAAACTCCGGCTCTTTCGAGTGAGCTTTGTAAAGCCATTCCGTTAATAACCGTCGCCAGCATGCCCATATAATCTCCCTGAGCCCTTTCAATACCAGTCTCGGCTTCATTCATACCCCGATAAATATTTCCTCCGCCAATTACAATTGCTACCTGGACACCAAGTTCTGTGATTAGTTTTATGTCTTGAGCATATTTAGACAGAATCTCGGAATCAAGTCCAAAATTTTTATCTCCCATTAAAGATTCACCGGAAAGTTTGAGAAGAATACGTTTAAACTTAGGAAGCATAAGTTGATTGCGGGTTGTTAAATTTAAAATCGATGCAAGATAATGGATAAATTTTTATCCCGTTAATCCAATGTTTTTTATTTAAATCCTATCCAGTAAACGAATAAATAATGAAGATTTCAACTTTGATCCGAATAAAGAAATTCCGCTCCAATTTCTTTTTACTAACGGTGATGCACAAACGAAAAGCAAAAAAGTATTAATAAAATGAGCAGCCATCCAGCTGCTCTTTTAAAAATATTTAAGGTACAATTTTAGCCTAACGCTACTCTCTTAAAAGCAAGAACTTTTAAATCAGGATTCAAACTTTTCAGGTAATCACCTACAGATTTGTTACCGTCTTTTACATAAGCCTGTGCAAGTAAAGTGCTTTCTTTAAAAAATTTGTTGATCTTTCCGGCAGCAATTTTTTCAGCCATTTCTGCTGGCTTTCCTTCTGCTTTTATCTGTTCAATCGCAATATTTCTTTCGCGTTCAATTGTTTCCTGTGGCACTAAAGCCGCATCAATGGCGATCGGATTCATAGCGGCGATTTGCATCGCTACATCTTTTCCTGCTTCTTCATTTGAATTATTTAAACCAACTAAAACGCCCATGCGGTAAGAACCATGAATGTATGCGGCAACATAAGGCGCTTCTATTTTCTCAAATCTTGAAACACTTATCTTTTCACCAATCTTGGCTACTTGTTCATTCAATTTATCCGCAATAGTCTGATTGCCGGTTTTTGTAGCATTCAGCTCTTCAATACTATTTACATTATTAGAAATTGCCGCGTCCATAATAGTCTGAGCAAAGGCAATATATTCTTCATTTTTGCTAACAAAATCAGTTTCGCAACTTACATTAATAATATAACCTGTTCTGTTATCTGCTGTAGTCTTGGCAATTACCACTCCTTCTTTTGCTTCACGATCTCCACGAAGCGCGGCTACTTTTTGGCCTTTTTTTCTTAAATAATCAATGGCTGCTTCAAAATCGCCATTTGATTCAACTAATGCTTTTCGGCAATCCATCATCCCAGCGCCGGTTTGATGGCGCAATTTATTTATCTCTGCTGCTGTTACTGTTGTTGTACTCATTGTTTTTTAATTTTCATATTTCCTAATTTCTATATTATCTCCTCGCTCCACCTGGCCCCCTGTTTGCTTGTCCTGGACCCGCCACTCTGCGTTTTTGCGGTCCTGCTGCGCTGCGGCCTTTTCCACCAGCTGGCGCACCAGTTCCCCTGCGACGTTCTTTCCCTTCGTCAGACCCTTCATCAAATTTCATTGCGCGGGTATTTGTTTCTTCAGTTTCTTCAGTATCTTCTTCTTTTTCTGCCTGTCTTTCAGCAAGTCCTTCAGCGATTGCTGCTACAATAAAATTGGTGATAATCGCTATTGATTTTGTTGCATCGTCATTTGCAGGAATAGAAAACTCAACTTTATTTGGATCGCAATTGGTATCTACCATTCCGAAAGTAGTGATGTTGAGGCGTTTTGCTTCTGAAAGCGCAATGTGTTCATGGCCAATATCCACTAAAAATAATGCTGCCGGAACGCGACTGATTGCTGCAATTCCGCCGAGAACTTTTTCCATTTTATCCCGATCGCGAGTAAGAGTTAGACGCTCCTTTTTAGTGATGCTGTCGAGTGTTCCATCATTCAGCATTTTTTCTATCGCCTGCATTTTTTTTACACTTTTGCGAACGGTATTAAAATTGGTAAGCATTCCTCCAAGCCAACGCTCGGTAACGAAAGGCATATTTACTCTTCTTGCCGCTTCAGTTACAATTTCTTTTGCTTGTTTTTTAGTAGCTACAAACATAATTTTCTTACCGCTTTTAGCGATAGATTTCATGGCAGCGGCTGCTTCTTCAAGGCCTTCAACAGTTTTGTTGAGGTCGATAATGTGAATACCTTTTTTCTCAGCAAAAATGTAAGGCAACATTTTGGGATTCCACTTCTTTTTTAAATGACCGAAGTGTACGCCTGCTTCTAAAAGCTGCTGTTGTAAAGAAGTATTATTTTCCATTTATTTTGTATTAAGTTATTTTTAAAAATAGTATCAAGTAGAAGGAAAGCATTGAATTGGTAATGCTCCTTGCTTCTGGTTTATCTCTTACTGAACTGGAAGCTCTTTCTTGCTTTTTTCTTCCCGGGTTTTTTCCGCTCTACAGAACGTGGGTCGCGGGTTAATAAACCTGCTTCCTTTAAAGCCGGCCTGTAATCAGGATTTACCTGGAGAAGTGCACGCGCAATACCTAGTTTTACTGCTTCTGCCTGGCCTTTTACACCGCCACCTTTGGCGTTTACTGTTACATCAAACTTATCAGTTGACTCTACAGTTTTTAAAGGAGCTTCTACCTGGTTTTGCAAATAGATAAGCGGAAAATAAGTCTTGTAATCTTTCCCGTTGATTATGATGTTTCCCTCACCTTTTGTAAGAAAAACGCGTGTTACGGCTTCTTTTCTACGGCCTACTGCATTTTTTTGTTTTTCCATTATATTAATTTGAAAATGTGAAAATGTGAAAGTGTAAATCAAACCTTCACTTTCAGTCGTTTTTTAAAATTTTAAAGTTTGTGGATTTTGTGCGGTATGCGGATGTTCTGAACCTGCATACACAAATAATTTTTTATACATTTTGCGGCCTAATTTGTTTTTAGGTAACATTCCTTTTACGGCTCTTTCGATGATCACATCAGGGCGGCGTTTCAAAAGATCACCTGCGGCTTCTTCTTTTTTTCCTCCGGGATAACCACTATAATTAATATAAATCTTATCGTCCAGTTTTTTGCCGGTAAATTTTACCTTGTCGCAATTTGTAACGATCACATAATCGCCGCAATCTACGTGCGGAGTGAAGTAGGCTTTGTTCTTTCCACGAAGAACAGACGCAATTTTTGCGCACATGCGGCCTACGGTTTGATTAGTACCGTCAACAACGTACCAGTTACGCTGCACGGTAGCCTCGTTTGCATGTTTGGTGGTGAAATGTAATTTGCTCATTTTTGATTTTTATTGATTTCCTTATTCTGTTTTTTTATATAAAGAAACCGGTTAAATGATATGCCGCTATCCCGGCATTTTTTTAAGGACGGCAAAAGTAGGATGAAATAAAATAAAAATGTTAGATTTAGATAATTTTTTTTCAAGCACCTTCATAACTCATTGATTATCTATAAAGAATTTGTCTTAAAAATTTAACCATTTAAATTCTGGTCCACATTTCCGTACTAAAAATTGGAACAAAAAATGATTTTATTTCAATTTACTAAAAATCTAAGTTACTCTTCAAAAAATACCTTGTAAATCATTTCCTGATTTTGCATTAATTTCACCGCTTCAATTTTAATTAAAAAACAGCAACAATATTATGGCGGAAGCGATAAGAATGCCTAGAATGAGCGATACTATGACAGAAGGCGTGATAGTGGACTGGCACAAAAAAGTAGGAGATAAAATAAAACCGGGAGACCTGTTGGCCGACGTGGAAACGGATAAGGCGACGATGGAATTAGAAAGTTATAACGAAGGAACTTTGTTGTATATCGGTGTTGAAAAAGGAAAATCTGTTCCCGTAGAAGGCATCCTTGCCATTGTTGGAAAAGAAGGTGAAGATTACAAACCGATTCTTGAAGAGGAAAAAAAGAAAGGTCCAAAACAAAATAAAAAGGAAGCTAAAGTGGAAAAGAATGCTGAGAAAATACCAAACAAAAATGAAAATGAAGAAATGGCAATAGCAGAGGGACAGGAAAAGCAAGATGATAATCAAGCTGCCAATGATCCAAAGGCTGACGCTTCAAATGTTGAATTGCCTGCCGATGCAAAGGTGATTAGGATGCCTTTGATGAGCGATACAATGACTGAAGGAAAAATAATTCAATGGAATAAAAAAGTTGGAGATAAAGTAAAATCCGACGATTCATTGGCGGAAGTAGAAACGGATAAAGCTACAATGGATGTGGTCGGTTATGAAGAAGGCACTCTTTTATATATTGGCGTTGAAGCCGGAAAAGCGGCGAAAATAAATGAAATTATCGCCATTGTCGGAAAGCCTGGCACGGATGTGAGCGCTTTTGTGGAAGCAGAAAAAAATACAGCAAAGAATCCTTCTAAAACAGAAAATAAATCTGAAGAAAAAAAGGAAGAACAAAAAGCGGCTCCCCAACCTGAAAATCAAAATAATGAAGTTGCCCAATTATCCTCTGAAGAAGGTGGTAGGATAAAAGCTTCTCCACTCGCCAAAAGATTAGCTGCAGAAAAAGGAATTGATATTTCCCAGGTTCCCGGTAGCGGTGATGGCGGAAGAATCATTAAAAAAGACGTGGATTCTTATGTTCCTGCGCCTGCCTCAAAACAGGAAGGCAAAAAGGCTGTTGAAGCAAAACCAGTTCTGCCTTTTGCGCCTGGCGGACAAGAAAGCCATGAAGACCTTCCTAACTCTCAAATGCGCAAAACCATTGCCCGCCGTTTGGGAGAAAGCAAATTCCAGGCACCGCATTTTTACCTGACCATGGAAATCAATATGGATAATTCCATTCAATCACGCAAAACAATAAATGAAGTAAGCCCTGTAAAAGTTTCGTTTAATGATTTGGTAATAAAAGCTTGCGCAATGGCGCTACGCCAGCATCCTGCGGTAAACAGCAGTTGGATGGGTGATTTTATTCGTCAGAATAAACACATTCATATCGGTTCTGCTGTTGCAGTTCCCGATGGATTAATTGTTCCGGTGATTCGTTTTGCGGATCAAAAATCACTTTCGCAAATCGCATCAGATGCAAGTCAGTTGTATGAAAAAGTAAGAAATAAAAAAATTCAGCCGGAAGAATTCACCGGTAATACATTTACCATTTCCAATTTGGGAATGATGGATATTGATGAATTCACAGCCATCATCAATCCGCCAGACAGCGCGATTCTTGCAGTAGGTGCTATTAAAGAAAGAGTAGTGAAAAAAGGCGATGGTTTTGCCGTAACGAATGTTATGAAAGTAACAATGAGCTGTGATCACAGAAGCATAGATGGCGCTGTAGGCGCGGCTTTTCTCCAAACCTTGAAGAAATTTTTGGAAAACCCGGTTACGATGCTCGTTTAAATTTATTTGAAAAGAAGATTTTCAGAAAGGCTGAGAAATTCTTCCAAATATTTATTGGCTAATTCCGCTTCTTCCCACATTCCCATGTGGGCCGAATGTTGTAAAATATTTACCGAAGAAATTGCAGGTAGATAACATTGTTCCAGAGAAGCTTGTAATGGAACAGCAGCGTCGTATTTGCCAATTATAAAAAGGACCGATTTTTTAAAAGTCCGTAAAACATCAGTCCGATCAGGCCTCAGAATCATTGCTTCATAATATTGTATCTGTCTCTTATAC